>JASBTH010000049.1 GCA_030148525.1 Saprospiraceae bacterium
TTTGACAAAAAACACACCTCACACCTCACACCTCAAACCTCAAACCTCACACCTCACACCTCACACCTGAAACCTACAACTCTGCTCCCTCCAGGTCGTCGGCGCCCAGGAGGGAGCGATACAGGTCGACCATGTGTTCACTTACCGGTTCGCCACGAAATTGCTGAGCGTAGTCGTACCCAGCTTCTACCAAATGATTCTGGTAGTCCATGTCGCTCAATAAGGTTTGAATCCCCTGGCTAATATCTTCCGGTTGCGAGGGGTCGATGAGGTGTGCTCCGGGGCCGGCCACTTCGGGGAGGGAGGAAGCGTGAGAGGTCAAAACCGGTGTTTTACTGAATAGTGCTTCCAGAACGGGAATGCCAAAGCCTTCATACCGGGATGGATAGACAAAAATTTCAGCATTTTGAAAAATGGCGGGCAGATCTTCGAAGGCGGGCCGAACAAATTGCAGATATTTTTGCAAGCCATTGCGCTGGGCATATCGGATCACCTTTTTCAGATAGGTCCGACCGTTGCCAACTATCAGGAGAGGTATTCGGTATGAATCGGGGAGCAGTGCCATTGCTTCCAGTACGCTGAGCAGGTTTTTTCGGGGGGTAATCGCACCTACGTAGAGCATATACTTATCGGGTAGTGCGTATTTAATCGATATTTCGTTGAGCAGTGCCTCGGATTTTTCTTGTAAAAACCGTTCGCTACAGGTTTGGTAGATTACCGATATATGCTCTGGTTTTACCTGAAAATAGGCCAACAGGTCCTGCTTTGTGCTTTCACTGGGTACTACAATGTGATCAGCCTGGCGAATAGCGTAACCTACCCGCCGTTCCAGGTTAAGCCGGGTACCCAGCGACAAGAATTCCGGGTGTTTCTTGTAGGCCAGATCGTGAATGGTAACCACCTTGACAATGGGCGTGTTTTCGAGGGCACTCGGTAGTTCGTTGGCCAGTCCGTGAAACAGGTCGATCTTGTGCTTGGTCAGGGATCGGTCTAAATAAAAAGTCTGCCAAAATGGGCGTTGAATACTGGAGGGATGGTGCAGTGAGAAAAGAGGACTATTCAGGAAAATCTTTGTTTCGCTGTTGCGAATTACCGTGGGCGTATATAAAAAGTAGCCAAAATCGGGATAGTAATAGGATAGATTGCGCAGTAAGGTTCGGCTGTAATTTCCCAGTCCGGTAAAATTATTGAATACACGCTTTGCATCAAAGCCTAGTCTTAGCATACCCGAATTCCTTGGCTACGCAAAAAGGTACAAAATAAAAGGAAAGCGTTTGGAGAATGCGCACATGTAGCATCTTAGTAGTTTGACTAACATGGTGTTTGACTACGAATACCAATAGCCTTTTTAGATGGCGAAGCTTTCTCCGCAGGCACAGGTCCGTGTCGCATTCGGATTCTCAAAGTAAAAACCTTTCCCGTTCAACCCACCGCTGAATTTCAAAGTGGTACTATAGAGGTAGAGGACACTGCGGGTATCCGTGACGACGCGCTCGCCTTTATCTTCAAATACCTGGTCATCGTCCTTTAATTGATCATCGAAGGTCATATTATAAGTCAGGCCCGAACACCCTCCACTGGTGACACTCACTCGCACAAAATGATCCGTTCCGTAGCCTTCTTTGGCCCGGATTTCTTCGATCTTCTTTTTGGCGCTATCGTCTACGAAGAGCATATGTCGATTGATTTGAACAATTAATTATTAAAGTACGGCAATCTAGTGGTCAAGAACAAGCCAGATAAACGGAAAGTTTCATTACCATTCAATGGTGTCCAGGTCCACTCCGTCCTTGTACATCTCCCAAATGGGACTTTCTGACCGTAGCTTGTCAACACTTTTTGCCACCTGATCAATAACCTTGGGAATATCGGAGGCCCGGGTAAACCGGCCGAGGCTGAATCTCAGGGAGGCATGGGCCATATCTCCGCTCAACCCCATGGCCAGCAAAACGTGACTGGGATCCAGAGAGGCGCTGGTGCAGGCCGATCCGGAAGATACGGCAATATGCTGATTGAACGACATCATGAGGGCCTCCCCATCCATGTACTTAAAGGAAATATTAGTGACGTGCGGTAAACGGTGTTGCGTGCTGCCGTTCACGTATGTCTGTTCGATCCGGGAGAGAATGCCGGTCTCCAACTGGTCGCGCAGGCCGGCTAGTCGTTTTGCTTCTTCCGCTCTGGTGCGCTGGGCTATGGTAGCTGCTTTACCGAACCCGACAATGCCGGGTACGTTCAAGGTGCCACTGCGCATGCCCCGTTCGTGTCCTCCACCATCCATTTGGGCGGTCACTTTTACGCGGGGATTACGTTGGGAAATGTACAGTGCTCCTACTCCCTTGGGACCGTACATTTTATGGGCGGAAAAAGCTATGAGATGAACGCCTGCCGATTTGGGGTCAACCGGAATCTTGCCAACCGCCTGGGTAGCATCGCTCATGAGCAGCACACCTGCTTCCTCACAAATCGCACCGATGCGCTCCATGGGTTGAATAACCCCCGTTTCATTATTGGCCCACATTATCGATACGAGTATGGTATCCGGGCGGATCGATTGTCGAAGGTCATCCAGGTCAACTAATCCGTCGGGACCAACATCGAGGTAAGTGACTTCATATCCGCGCTTTTCGAGATATTCGCAGGGATCCAGGACGGCATTGTGTTCCGTTTTTAGGGTAACCAAGTGTTTTCCTTTACGGCGATAGGCCTCAGCAATACCTTTTATTGCCAGGTTATTCGATTCCGTGGCACCCGAGGTAAAAACGATTTCCTTGGTTTGGGCACCAATCAGAGATGCAATTTGATTTCGCGCCTGATCAACGGCTTCTTCTGCCATCCAGCCCAAAGCGTGAGTGCGGCTGGCTGCATTTCCAAACCGGGCGTTGAAATACGGCAGCATGGTCTCCAATACCGCCGGATCGGTAGGAGTCGTAGCGTTATTATCGAGGTAAATCAAGTTGTTGTTTGTTCCCATTTTCAGTCCCTTCAATCATCACAATTGGCTGGCTTCCTTGAGGAATGGTTTTTAAGGCAGCCGTATAAATGTAATACAATGCATCGGAAAAAAGTTGCTTGGAATCCTTGATGTAAGTTCCTAAACCCTATTTTTGAGTCAAACCAAATGGGTATGGATCGAACCGACAAACTCTTCCAGGATTTTTCCACTTCTTCCAAAGCTGATTGGCTGGCTAAGATCGAAAAGGATCTTAAAGGGCGTCCTGTGGATGACCTGTACTGGCATTTGGGGGATCAGGTGACCGTGGACCCCTTTGCGCACCGATCCGATATCGATGGGGTAACCGATAGTTTGTCTCGTTCAACTCCCGGGAACGATTGGGAAATTGGCGAATACATCGCTGTACACGATGTGCCTAAAGCCAATGAGATGGCATTAGAAGGCCTTAAGGGTGGGGTGCAATCCCTGGGTTTCGAGCTTTTCCACGCCTTAGAAGATGGTGACCTCAACCTCCTGTTGGCGGGTATCGAACTCCCCATGATCTCCATTAACTTCGGAGAGCGAAACCCCGATAAGCAGCCACTGGTCCTTTTGCGACAGATCGTAGCCCTGATAAAAGAACGGAGTCTTGACAATAAGCTGATCACCGGCTCGGTGGATTTCGATCCCATGCTCGACTGGAGTGAGCCGCCTATGGACAGACTGGCCGAAGCAGTACACCTAATCCATGCAGAGCTACCCAATTATAAAACGGTCCAGGTGAATGGGCGTTATTATCATGCGGGTGCCCGGGAAACGGGTCGGGAGTTGGGGTATATGCTGGCCAAGGGAAGTGCTTATCTGGCTGCTCTGGATGCGGCGGGAGTGCCGCCTGAAATTACCAATAGTCATATGCAATTTTCAGTGGCCGTCAGCACCTCCTATTTTGTTGAGATAGCCAAAATCCGGGCTTTACGTATTTTATGGCTCAACGTTTTGAAAGGGTATGGACTGGAGGATGAAGCCGTGCCGGAAATAGTAGGACATCTTGCCCGGGAGACTCAGGATGAACAGATGTATACGAACATGATCCGGGCGAGTACCCAGGCAATGTCGGCTGTAATTGGTGGGGTTGATCGATTGTATATATTGCCTGCTAATGCGGCCTTGA
>JASBTH010000054.1 GCA_030148525.1 Saprospiraceae bacterium
ATTGAATGCTGGTATTAAGATTTGAGACAAAAGAGGCCAGACTTAAGACTTGGCACGAGGGATTTACCATACTCTTACATATCGGTGTGATTACCCGCAAAATAAGGTGTGTCCCCCTCAAACCTCAAACCCCATACCTCAAACCTCAAACCTCAAACCTCACACCTAATACCTCACTTCCGTCTGGTCGACTCCAGGGAAACCAGGGACACCGGAACCTCAATAGTAGAGCGCTCCGGCGTGCCGCCTTTCATAAGTGTAAATAAAAGAGCCGTGGCCTGGCGACCGACTTCATATCCGGAATGATGAATGTAGGTTACCTTCGGTTGAAGGTAATAAGGCAAGCGCCCGTCACTAATAACGACCACCCCAAAAGTTTCGGGAATAGACCGGTCGGTTTTATCCATAACCCGCATGGCTTCTGCCAGTAATTCGTCGCTCATAGCAAACAGGCCATCAATCTCAGGGTGTTCGTCCAGTAATTGAACCAGTGGTTTGTGGCAATCGACAGCCTTTTCGGCAAAAAAACACCAATCGTTCCGAACCTGAAGGCCGGCTTGCTCGTGGGCCTGTTTAAAGCCGTAATATCGTTGTTGGGATATATCGAGATTAACATTGTCGAACAGGCCAATCAAATGCTGGTAGCCGCGACTAAACAGGTGTCGCACGGCCAGTCGGGCGGCCCGCGCATCACCTATTCGCACCAAAGGCAGCTGCTCCCCCTGTAATACTTTGTCAAATAAAACGACGGGGATATCGCGCTCGCGGAGTTCTTCGAAGTGACCGAGGTCCTGTGATTCTTTGCTCAGAGAAACCAACACACCTTCCAGGCGAAAATCTAAACACAACTGGGCGATCTGCTTTTCTTTCTCGAGTGATTCCCCCGATTGAAAAACCAAGAGTTTATAGCCCTTTCGCAGGGCCTCCTCTTCGGCCGCCTGAATCACCGATGGGAAAAAGAACATGTTGATGCTCGGCAGGATCAGTCCGATCAAGCCACTCTTGCGGTGCCGAAAATGAATGGCTTGTTGATTGGGAGAATAACCCAATTCCAAGGCAAGCTGCTTTACCGCTGCTTTTGTCTCCATTCCTACATCCGGATGATCCTTGAGGGCCCGTGAAACGGTAGACGGATGAATATCTAAGGCCCGGGCTATATCCTTAATCGTGATCCGACCCATGAAGTATTTTAAATTCCATTTTTCCCAATTTGTAGAAAAATGTACCAGATAGACTTTGCACGCAGGTAAAGTAGGAAAATAATAAAGTTTTCCACAACAACCGTTTGCACAAACGTTTGCACCCTGGCAAAACAAAATAATCCCTTGTGTAGGTCATTTCTTATGAAATTATTTTCGTTATCTTTCGACCTATAAGAAACGAAGTATATCCTGTATTCAGGATATAGCACTACGTGCTCATTAGGCATTATTGCCAAGTGAAACTTTGTATGAAACTTAGCGTCAATTACGGCTACGCCTACTGCGTAGCCTTTTTTTATGTTCCCTTGGCGCTCACCAGGGCTTCAGCCAACCTGTCTGCCGCATCCGGATTCTCCCGAAACCACATCTCCGGCTCGATTAACTCCAATTCCGCCAGGGCCAATTCTCCGAAGTTGTTCCGGATGATATCTACCCGGGCATAGACAGGCCTTTCCGGACAACCAGCAATCGCCTGTTCTGCAAAAGCTATTTCTCGGGCCGTGGGTTCGTGCGGCTCAATAGTACCGCCAAAGTCATCCTGTACCCTAAAATCACCTGGCTTGGCTACCTTGCGAACTGCATGGGTGACCACTCCATCAATCACCATGAGTGCCAGCTCACCGGAGGTCACCACATCAGTTTGAAAGGGTTGTAAAAGCATGGACTCCTGCTGAATTAATTCCCGATAAATCGCTTCGACCTCACCCATAGTCTCCGGGGTCAACCGGTAGGTATGCCTGCCCGCTCCGGAAACAGCTGGTTTCAGCACCGTTTCTGACCACCCAAGGTCTGCATGTAGTTCGCGCAGGGTACGCAAGTCTCCAGGCTCTATAAAACAGGTAGGCGGAATGCGAACACCTTGTTCACTCAAGTCCCGTAAGTAGTGTTTGTCCATGTTCCAGTGGATCAGGGCAGCGGAATTGTACAGGCTGGTTTGCTGCTCTACCTTCATCAGCCAGGATTGAAAGCGCTCAAGTCGATGGAAATAATCCCATGTCGTGCGAAAAAGGCAAGCTCGTGCCCGGGAGAAATCGAAATCAGATCGATTCCAATCAATACGCAAGCATCGCATCCCTCTTTTTTCCAGGGCAGCCTGCACCAGACCATCCTCTGTAAGAATATTGTTCACGTACCAGTCTATCTGGTCGGGGTGCTCGTACCGACTTTCCGTCAGGAGCACAAAGTCATACTGTGTAGAAGTCATATTCTGTCGGGTTGTTTGGTCGGGGTTACCCCTTAATCCGCTGGCCGGTGTTTCGGTCTTTGGGAACGTCCATCGGATGTATTCGCTGCTCAATCGCATCGAGAATATCGGGCCAGGCTTTGCTGCCGGGTGCAATGACCTCAAAATGACCAATGCCCCCGACCCGGCGATCCTCAATCATTCCCTGCTGATCGGGGTGAGCTTCCCGATAGCGGCCAACGTGCTCGACCGGAACGATAGGGTCCTGCTTTCCCGTGATCAGGGTACGGGCAACCCCGGTCAGCGGCATCTCTACGGGCGAGGTTTGCCGGTACCGCTCGGCTACATCTTCCGGAAATCCGCCCATCAAATCTTTCACAGTTGATCCACAACCACCTCCCGTACGCACCAAATAGTGCTCCAGGTCTACGATGCCTGCCAGGCTCACTATCCCGGAGGGCTTGATGGGATCAGACCGATACAGTGGACTTTTTGCCGTAAGGCAGGAACGACTACCCGCCCAAAGCGCCAGATGACCACCCGCCGAATGGCCGGTAATCACCAATCTGTCAAGATCCAGCGGATACGTCTCCGCCAAATCGCGTAATTTATCGAGGCCATCAGCAATATCCTCAAAGGTACCGGGCCATCCACCACCTTCATCGCCTACCCGACGGTACTCCAGATTCCAGGTGGCGTAGCCGCGTTGTGTCAGGTCGGTGGCCATGGCATCCATCAAATGCAGATCGTAAGCCGCCAGCCAGCATCCGCCGTGAATAATAGCCACCACCGGGAATGGCCCCTCCCCTTCCGGCAAACGCAAATCGCCAAACTGCAGTGACTCCGGACCGTAAGATATTTGTTCGGTAGGTGGTTGGGTTTGCAGGGCTAATACCTCCGGAACAGTCATCAGAGGCCGCTGG
>JASBTH010000093.1 GCA_030148525.1 Saprospiraceae bacterium
GTTGAACTAAACCGCCTGATCGGCGGTAACTCCAAGTTGCCCTTACTTTAGTAGAGAAACTTATTACTCACCAAATTTCTCTACGATGACACCATTACGAAAGAAGATGATCAGTTGGATGGAACGTAAGAACTACAGTGCTTCGAGCATAAAATCGTACGTTACGGCTGTATCCATGTTGGGGCGCTATTATGGCAAATGTCCAAGCCAATTGAGTGAAGAAGAAGTAGCTGCGTACATGAACTACATTACCCAAAAGCGTGGCTACAGCTATGGCAGCATTAGCGGTGCGCATAGCGGCATCAAGCTTCTATGGAAGCAGATATTAGGACGGGAATGGAACACGACCTTGCTACCCCGACCAAAGCGGCCCAAAGAATTGCCAGAGATCCTGTCTTTACAGGAAGTACATCGCTTGTTAGAGTTGACTCGCAATCAAAAACACAGAGCGATATTGAGTCTTTTGTACACTTCTGGCCTGAGAATGGGCGAGCTGATCTGCCTACAACCATCGGATATTGATTCTGAGCGAATGGTAGTACGTGTACGTCGGGGTAAGGGTAAGAAAGACCGTTATACCAGACTAACGGTCCGGATGCTAGAGCAACTCCGGGCATATTGGAAGTGCTACCGTCCCCAAAAATACCTGTTTGAAGGTATGGTGGCAGGTCAGCATATCAGTGCAAGTACCGTTCAAAAAGTATTCCATAGATCAAGACAGCGAGCAGGAATCAAACGCCAGGTTGGTGTCCACGTATTGCGTCATTGTTTTGCGACACACTTATTGGAAGCCGGTGTGGATAGCATGGTGATTAAGCAGATGCTCGGTCACGCTCATCTGTCTACCACGGCCCGGTATCTACACGTACAGAGCACGGGTTTTGATAAAGTTCCGGATTTGCTTAGTCAGTAAAGATCGTGAAGCCGAAATACGAGGTAGCAGAGGTCTTGAGCCTGGGTGCTCTTACTTATGCTGCCAAACACAACCTGTCTGCCAGACAAAGAAAGGTTATCCGGGATATCCAACAATGCCGTACCTCAGCTCTGGGTGGTCACGTGGATGCGTGTGACGAATGTGGTCATGTACGAATCAGCTACAATAGTTGCCGTAACGGGCATTGCCCAAAATGCCAGTCCATGGCCCGCGAAGAGTGGATAGAAAAACGACAATCGGAGCTTTTACCGGTCAAGTATTTTCATTTTGTATTCACCCTTCCCTCGCAGCTGCATGATATCCTTCGGTACAATGAACGTTTATTGTACGGCCAACTCTTTAAGTCTGCCTGGGAATCCTTGAATGAGCTTCTTGGAGATAAGAAATATTTAGGTGCCAATGGTGGAATGATAGCGGTTCTACATACCTGGGGCCAAAACCTTCATTACCACCCCCATATCCACTGCCTGGTACCCGCCGGAGGCTTAACTGCCCGTGGTAAATGGATTAATTCAAGGAAGAATTACTTAGTCCCGGTTAAAGCCTTATCGGCCTTATTTCGTGCCAAGTACATTGGCTTTTTACGACAGGCTCATAAACGAAGTGCTTTAAGGTTGGAAGGCTTGTGCGCTCAGTGGAGTGACTACCATCAGATGAATGGCTTGCTTAACACCCTGTACAAAAAGAACTGGGTTGTTTATGCAAAAGAACCATTTGCTGGTCCGGAAAAGTTGCTTGGTTACCTGGGGCGTTATGTCAAACGCATCGCCATCAGTAATGATCGCATTGTAGGTATTGATAAAACCAGGCAACGTGTAGCCTTCCGCTGGCGAGACTATGCGGATGAGAATCGATCAAAGGTGATGTCTTTAAGCTGGGAGGAGTTCATTCGTCGCTTTTTACAACACATCCTTCCCGCAAGGTTCAGTAAGGTGCGATACTATGGCCTTTTTGCTAATCGGGATAAGACCAAGCGACTTGCGAGATGCCGCGGTGCACTGGGGCAGCCGGTTCAACCAAAGCTGACGCCCAGTACCTGGCAGGAGCGATTTTATCGACTCACAGGTATCGACCCCACAAGATGCCCTTGTTGTGAGATAGGAAGGATGCATACCATCCTCCTATTACTCCCATCCAGAGCTCCGCCTCTTAAAGAAAAATGCCGGACTGTTGATGTGGTTAATCATTCTTGACCCAATACTCCTGTGGTGAGTTATGGGAAGGGCAGGCTATTGAGTAAATCCATGAAGAGCCACCATCCTTATCAATTAAGCTCTTTGGTTGGTCGCTCGAATAGTCGTATTTTTAAAATGATAATCAAATCAGGCGGCCGGGAAGCTGCAACAGCAGAATTTTGGGAAATAGATTTAGGGATACTTTGCCCATAAGTGCATCGAAAGCCGGGCGGCTCCGTCCAACAGTCCGGTAATCCCAAGACTCGCTTTGCTCGACCTGGGTTTACCGGACTAAATGTTGAATATTAGTCCCCTTCTTTTGAGAAGAGCAATTTGTTGTGTAATGGATAGGGCAGGCTTAGTATAATCCATAATAAAAAGAAAACCCGCCAAGTTGCGCTGTTCTTATGGGAAGCGTGGCAGGTCTTATTAATGTAAAATTATATCATTTGTTTACTAAGAGCGTGTTTGGGATTTGTTTTTGATGGCGAAAATGTCTAGAATTTGGTTCTCACAAAGCCTTTTTTGAGCTTCGTAGCATGGCTACGGGGCGAAAAAAGGCTGCAGTGAGGTTCATATAATAGACATTTGCAGTCCAAAGGATAAATCCCAAACACGCTCTTAAAACAAGTTTTGTCAAAAGTAAGTTCCAACCCTCTTTTTTGGCGAAAGCCAATTACCGGCTCGCACCTTCCTTGATCGCTGCCTCCTTTACGGCTTTGGCAACTTGCCAGGCTACCTGCTCGTTCAAGGTGGCGGGTATGATCAGTTCTTTCTCCGGTTTTGCGACTGAATCGGCAATAGCGTAGGCTGCCGCCAATTTCATACCCGGCGTTATACTCTTTGCGCGTGCGTCGAGGGCACCGCGGAAGATGCCGGGGAAGCCCAGTACGTTATTAACCTGGTTCGGCAGATCGGAACGACCCGTGCCGACAATGGCGGCCCCGCCCTTATATGCCTCCTCGGGCATGATCTCTGGCGTGGGATTGGCTAGTGCCAAAATGATCGGATCCTTGGCCATGGTGCGAATATCGTCGGCCTGAAGCAGGTCGCCAACACTTACTCCGATGAATACATCGGCATCAGCAAGTGCATCGCGAAGCTCGCCCGCCCGATCGTTCTTATTGGTGAAGCTGAGCAACTCCTGCTTGGATGAATTCAGGTTTTCGCGGCTCGAACTGATAATGCCCTTGCTGTCGCATACGACGACATCATTGACTGATACACACTGGCTATTGTCTTTGTGGTCAAAACAGGTGAGCAGTTTGGCAATAGCCACGCCCGCAGCACCACCACCATTGATCACCACCTTTAACTGGAAAAGGCTTTTGCCTACTACCTTGGCGGCATTGATCAGTGCAGCAAGTACTACGATAGCCGTACCGTGCTGGTCGTCGTGGAATACGGGAATGCCTATATCCTGCAGGCGCTCCTCGATCTCGAAACTACGGGGTGCGGAAATATCCTCGAGGTTGATACCCCCGAAAACCGGGGCGATGAGTTTCACGGTTTCAATGATCTTTTCGGTATCCTGGGAGTCCAGGCAAATGGGGAAAGCATCAATATCCGCGAACCGGCGAAAGAGCATAGCCTTGCCTTCCATAACCGGAATCGCGGCCTTTGCTCCGATGTTACCCAGGCCCAGCACCGCTGAACCATCACTGACAATGGCAACGGTATTGCTTTTGATCGTATAGTCCCAAACTGTTTCGGGGTTTTTGGCAATTTCCCGACACGGTTCGGCAACTCCCGGAGAGTAAACCAGCGAAAGGTCTTCTTTGCTGCGCACATCCATCTTAGGCGTCATCCGGATTTTTCCCTTCAGGCGCTTATGCAGATTGAGTGATTCTTTAAAAAAATCCATACGTACTTTTTTGATCAGGACTAATTGTAAAAAAGAACCCATTCAGGTTGATCAATCACCCTGGAATGATGCAATGGATAATTGCAAATATACCGCTTCCGAAAAGGATTGGGTTTTGCCCGACCTTTTCATGCGAGTATCTACCCGACTCGAAGTGGTTGGGCAGCCGAGCACGAAGTACTGCGTAGCAAAACCACTTAGTTGTCGGTATACATTACAGCGTTCAACCGGCTGAATGGGGTGGCTGGCACAAGGTACGCCTTTTCAAAACATTTGAAAGCTACTCCTTTGGGTGTCCTTTGAGGATGGTCCTGATCTCAACGGGATTATGGAGGGTGCGGTGAACCGGACAGCGATCCGCTATTTCCAGCAAGCGGTCCAGTTGTTCCTCCGATAGGTCTCCTTCGATATCCAACACTCGTTCAAAGTGATCGATCTGAGCGGGCTTTTCGTCGGCGCACTCTTTTTGATCCTGGGCGTAATCCTTGTAATGGTCAATATGGACCTTCACCGACTCGAGCGGCCACTTCTTGCGTCGTGCGTACATGTGCAGGGTCATGGCCGTGCAGGCTCCCAAGCCGGCAGAGACCAGATCGTAGGGAGTCGGACCAAAGTCGTGTCCGCCCACACTTTCCGGCTCGTCGGCCACCAGGCCGTGTTTGCGGATCATTATGTCCGTAGTGAAATCGTCTTCCGCATTCAGGCGAACGCTGACTTCTTTTTCGGCCTTTAGGGTATCCTTGGCGGGGCGGGGCAGGTAGCGCTCCGTCCAGGCTGCGATCATGTGGCCGGCGTAATGGGAATCTGCCTTCTTGGAAAGCAAATGGTCGGCGCCGTCGAGCGAGATAAAGCTCTTGGGGTGGCGAGCCGCCATATATATATCGGCTGCATTCTCCACCGCTACGATCAGATCCTGAGGCGAGTGCATGATCAATAATGCCCGATCCAGGGATGCGATGCGATCGCTGAGTTTATTGGCTTCGATATCCTCCAGGAACTGTTTTTTGACGGTAAAGGAGCGGCCACCAATATGCACCTTAGCGACTCCATTTTCCTCTATCTCTTTCTGGCTTTCGCCAAAAAGATGCTTGACGTGTTCGGGGTCAAAAGGCGCTCCGATAGTGGCGACGGCTTTTACGGATTCCAGCTCATAGGCAGCTCGCAATACAGCAGCTCCCCCCAGGGAATGACCGATCAGCAAACTGGGTGATTCGTAGTCGGTACCCAGAAACCGGGCGGCGGACAGCAAATCCTGAATATTACTCGAAAAGTTGGTGTCGGCAAAATCACCCTCACTTTCGCCCAATCCGGTGAAGTCGAATCGCAATACACCGAATCCCTGGCGGGCCAGGGCCCGGCTGATGTTCCGTACGGCCGAAAGGTTTTTATTACAGGTAAAGCAATGCGCAAACAGGGCGTAAGCATGCGGATGTTGGTCAATTGGTAACTCCAGTCGAGCTGACAACTGAATACCTTCATCCGTGGTAAAGGTGACTTTTTCGGTTTGCATTGGTGTTCATTAATTGTTGAGGCACTGGCAGTACCAAATGAAGCAGTATAGAATCACTTCCGTATCAGCATGCCGGGTGGCCGATAAAAGATAGGGAAATCCTCTTGATTGACCTATTTGATCTGCCTCACTTGTCCTGACTACGACTTCTGCTGACCACCCCCTCAAAAAAATGGGGACAACGTAAACTAAAGGTTAATTTCTGCAGGAGAGATATTTGCCAATGGATTTTTGGGTAGTGCAGCAGAACACCTAATCTTCTGTGGTGTTTACCCGGCCACGCCAAGATTTTTTGGTCGTGTAATTATTTGATGATCAGTTGATTGTGTAGATCTTTTGTACATTTGATTATTCTGTGCAGACCGCTGGGAGCAACTGGACTTAATCTGTTGGTCTGCTCTCTTCAAAATGATGAACAAGCACTATGAGTGAGCAAAAAATTGCCGTTCTCGACTTTTACAAAGGAACTGACAACCAAGAAGTTGATCAATTGCTGCATCTGGCGAAAGAGACCCTGCCAAAAGCTCGGTTTGATGTCTTTAATGTTCGATCGTCTTTGGAGTTTCCCGACCTGTCGTACGCTGCTTTTTTAGTTACCGGCGGCCCTGGTGATCCGCGTGACCCCGAAGGCCTGTTCGCAGAGATGTTCGGCCAATGGCTGGATGGTGTGTTGACGCACAATCAGCATCACGACATCAAGCGGCCCGTTCTGCTCATTTGTCATTCTTTTCAAATGGCTTGCCTGCATTGGGACCTGGCCGAAGTTACTCAGCGCAAATCACCGACCTTTGGCGTATATTCCGTTCACCTCACTGATCACGGCGCCGGGGATCCACTTCTCGGACAAATGGGCAACCCATTCTTCGCAGCTGATTTTCGGTCGTTCCAGGTAGTTTCTCCCAAAGTAGAAGTTATGGAGGAAATGGGTGCTTCCCTGCTGGCCCTCGAAAAGGTACGGCCGCATGTACCCCTCGAGCGAGCAGTCATGGCCATGCGGTTTAGTCCACACATATTGGGCGTGCAATTCCACCCGGAGGTCCCGCCGGCCGACATGCGAAAAGCCTTGAAAGACCCCAAGCGGCGCGAGGCTTTCATCCAGGCCAATGGTCAGGATAAGTACGTCAAGATGCTGAAGTACCTCAACGACACCAGTAAAATGTACGATGTATACCAGAAGCTGATCCCCGGTTTCCTGACCGGAATTAAGGAAGCAGTAGTGGCATCCTGATACCGATCGGAACTATAGTCTGTTCAGTTCGTTACCTTCGTAATTGGTGCGGGAATAAACCCGTACTGGAATTAGACGGCCTGTGCCGCAAAAAAATGCAATTGTTTTGGATACCCTTACCCTGGCTTTGGATTGGACACCAAATACAAACCATACAGGATTTTATATTGCCCGTGCGAAAGGCTGGTACGAGCAGGAAGGAGTATCAGTAGCTATCGAATCGCCCGCTGACGATAACTATGCCAAGACCCCGGCCCGCAAGCTGGCGGATGGTGATGTCGACCTGGCGATCGCTCCTACCGAAAGTGTCTTGTCATACCAGACAAGCGAGAACTGGGTCGACATGGTCGCCATTGCTTCTATCCTCGCGGAAGACCGCTCCGCCATAGTAACCCTGGCTAATAGTGGTATTGATCGGCCTGCTCAACTCGACGGAGAAACTTATGCTTCCTACGCGGCCCGCTTCGAAGACGGGGTCGTAAAGGCGATGATCCGGCAAGACGGTGGTTTGGGAGAACCCAAAATTATCTACCCGGATAAATTGGGGATCATGAATACGCTCCTGGAAAATGAAGCTCAGGCCACCTGGGTATTCATGCCCTGGGAAGGAGTTGAAGCTCAGCGCTCCGGTTTGGATCTCCATGTTTTCCGGCTAGCTGATTTTGAGATTCCCTACGGTTACAGCCCGGTGGTCATTGCCAAGCGCGAACAATTAGAAGAACATCCCGAACGATACCGTCATTTTCTGAAAGCCACGCAGAAGGGATTCTTATTCGCGGAGCAACAACCCGAGGAAGCTGCCCGACTCTTAATGGAAGAAGCTAATTTCGCTGACCTGGATCCCGAGATGGTCCTGGCTTCTCAAATAGACATTAGTTCGTCTTACCGCCATAGGCGCTTTCCCTGGGGATACATGCAACCGGAGGTATGGGAAGAATTCATCCACTGGCTGCAAAAAGAATATATCCTGACCGACCGGGAGGGACAACCCATCTTTGATATCGCCATCGAATCCCTCTTTTCCAATGCCTACCTGCCCGATCTGGATTAGAAGTATGCCTGCCTGGTGTTTCCTCATCGGGTTACTGCCTGTCTGGGGCGTGGCACAACCCATACAGGGTACCGTACTGGATGGTCGCACCCGCCAACCTGTGGTTTACGCCCATGTGGGCATTGTGGGCAAGAACGCGGGTACCATTACCAATGAGCAGGGGCTTTTTAGCCTTTCGGCAAAAAATATACACAAGGGGGATACCTTGCGCATAACCATGCTTGGATACGAAACCCTGGATTACCTGGTACCCGCCACGATCTTGAAGACCAGGGAAATTAGTCTGGAAATTCACCCCATCGCTTACGACCTGCCAACCGTTACCTTTTTTCCGAAAGGAAAACAACAACAATTGGGTGCAACGGAAGAGGATCTGCTGTTCGATGTATGGGGAGCAGGTGGTCTGGCGAATGGGGAGGAATTAGGCCGCGTTTTCCGGGTGCCTCCCGGCCAAACGGTCCGGATCGATACCTGTTACCTCCATCTGCGCCGAAATAACCGCGACAGTTTGCTTTTTCGACTGAACCTCTATCAGCTGGAAGAAGGCAAGCCCGGGCGACCGCTATTGGATCACGATGTACGCTTCCGCGTCAGGCCCGGAGAGAACGAAGCGGAGGACGGCTGGGTGACCATTCCCCTCCTTGCAGACCAGCTCATCCTGGACAAGGATTTCGTGTTGACCATCGAATTGCTGCGCAGCTGGGCTGGCTTCGGTTTTCAGCCTATTTTCGTATCCCTGGCCGAAGGAGAAGAACCGGCCCTCATTCGCCAATCCTCTCAGGCACCCTGGATCGAACATGGTGACCAGCCCTTTGCCTTTCGGCTTCTGCTATCCTATTAGACAAGTTATTTTTCTCTTCCAAGAACCTTTTGTGGCCAACCTCACGTTTCCATTGCCAAGAACGTTGGTAAAGACTCTTGCATAATCAGGCAGGCTGCTGTATTTTGAAACGGATATGCTAAGCCACCAAACACTTCTTCGGGTTTTCCGGTTGATCCGTCTGCTGAATTCCCGGCCCTATAAAACAGTGCCTCAACTCGCCAATGTCCTGGAAACCACACCACGCACTATTTACCGCTACCTGAACGTGCTGGAGACGGTGGGGTGGACCCCGCTGATCCGGCTGAACGGGGTGACGGAGGGGATCCGCACGCCGGTGTACGGCAAGGCGGAGTTCATGAATCCCGGCGGGTCGGTGAAGGACCGGATCGGCCACGCGATCATCGACGCGGCCGAGGCGGCCGGGGAGCTGAAGCCGGGCGGCACCATCGTGGAGGGGACGAGCGGGAACACCGGGGTGGGGCTGGCGCTGGCGGCGTCGATCCGGGGCTATCGGTGCATCTTCACGATCCCCGACAAGATGAGCCAGGAGAAG
>JASBTH010000125.1 GCA_030148525.1 Saprospiraceae bacterium
GAGCGGGGGTATTGATAGTACCGTAACCGCCATGATGCTCCACGACGAGGGGTACGAAGTCGTAGGGATTACGATGAAAACCTGGGATTACGCCAACTCCGGCGGATCCAAAAAAGAAACGGGCTGCTGTAGCCTGGATTCCATCAACGATGCCCGCCAGGTAGCGGTACACATGGGATTTCATCACTTTATTATTGATATCCGGGATGAGTTTGGCGACTACGTCATCGATAACTTCGTCGATGAGTACCTCGCCGGACGCACCCCCAACCCCTGTGTGCTGTGCAACACCCACATCAAGTGGAGTGCTCTGCTTAAGCGGGCTGATGCCTTGGATTGCGAGTTTATTGCCACCGGGCATTACGCCAAGATCAAAGAGGAAAATGGCCGGCGTTTCATTAGCCGTGGGGTGGATGATAAGAAAGACCAATCCTACGTGCTATGGGGATTGAGCCAGGAAGCACTGCGTCGCAGCCGTTTTCCATTGGGGCCTTACACCAAGCCGGAAGTGCGCCAAATGGCCTTTGATGCCGGCTATACCGATTTGTCGAAAAAAGGGGAAAGCTACGAGATCTGTTTCGTCCCCGATAATGATTACCGCGGCTTTCTGAAGCGTCGGGTTTCCGGCCTCGAAGAAAAGGTGGATGGCGGTACTTTCGTCGACCCGCAAGGGAATGTGTTGGGTAACCACAAAGGCTACCCCTTCTACACCATTGGTCAGCGAAAAGGCCTGGGCATTGCTCTGGGTAAACCGGTATACGTCACCGAAATTCGCCCCGAAACCAACACCGTGGTTCTGGGCGACGTGACCGATCTGGTGCGCAATGGCATGCAGGTGTACAAGCTGAATAGTATGAAGTACGATCGCATTCCGGATGGCCTGGAGGCAACCACCCGAATCCGCTATAAGGATCAGGGAACACTGAGCACCATCCATCCGGTCGACGACGACCGGGTACAGGTTGAGTTTTTAGCTAATGTTACGGGCGTGGCACCGGGCCAGTCTGCTGTTTTCTTCGAGGGCGACGACGTGGTTGGTGGCGGTATCATTCACAGCAGCGCCATACCTAATGCCAACTAAACGACGCTATGGAAACCTTTGTACGCGTCGGTAAACTCGGAAAAGTACATGGGCTGGAGGGATTCTTGCGACTCCACCTCGAGGACATATATCTGGAAGACGTAGCGAAGGCGGGGGTGCTCTTTGCGGGCCACCCCCGTACACCGCTACCGTACTTTATTGAATCCGTTAAAGGGGGCCCCACTTTACTGGTCCGGTTCGAGGACATGGCCAACCGCGAGGACGCCACACCGCTGAGCGGACAGGATGTCTATCTCCGCGAAACCGATATTTCCGAAGCCTCCGATGATCAGGACGGACCAGATTACGAAGACCTGGTCGGTTATCAACTCCACGATACGCAAGCCGGTACCCTTGGCGAAATTGCCGAAGTACTGGAGTATCCCCAGCAATGGATGGCGATCATCCAACGCGATGATCAGGAGGTTATGATCCCGCTCAATGAAGTGTTTGTCCAGTCAATTGATAAGGGCAAGCGCATTGTACACACGGATCTTCCCGAGGGGTTGTTGTCTTTATAAGATCACTCCCTGATTTCTCTACAATTCTCCCTTTCACCAACTCACCCTTTCCCCGGTTGTACGATCTGGTAGCCTTCTTCCGCCTTGGCCTCTTCTACCATTTCGCGGACATCGGACAGTAGCTGTTTGGCGTCGTAAATGACACCGTCTTTAATGGTGTATTTGACACCGCCAACGCGCTGAATGTCGTCAATGCCCTTCAGTTTGATGGCGCCGGTTCCGTAGAGCACCTTCAGGTTTTCCAGTGGGTTTTCCTCGACGAGGACCAGGTCGGCCAGTTTGCCTGGTGCGATGGTTCCGATCTGATCATCCATGCCGAGGGCTTCGGCACCATTGAGGGTAGCGGAACGGATTACCTCGAGCGGGTGAAAGCCTGCTTCACGCAGTAATTCAAGTTCCCGGATATAGGCGAATCCGTACAGTTGAAAGATGAACCCGGAGTCCGAACCAGCAGTGACTCGTCCGCCCCGGTTTTTGTATTCGTTGATGAAGGTCATCCAAAGCTGGTAATTGCGTTTCCAGGCAACCTCTTGCTCTGTGCCCCAGAAATGCCAATAAGACCCGTGGGAAATCCGACTGGGGAGGTAAAACTTCCAGAGAGACGGTAAGGTGTACTCTTCGTGCCATTCGGCCCGCCGTGCCCGCATCAGGTCGCGACTGGCTTCGTAGATGTTGAAGGTAGGATCGATCGTGAAATCCAGTTCCAGTAATTCCTCCATTACGGTATTCCAGTGCTCGCTGTACGGTTCGGCAGCTTGTTCCCACAGTTTGCCCGCCTCCTCAAAGCGGTGCTGTTCATTTTGGTAGTTGTAATCCAGCGGATAGTTCTGCACAGTGCGATCAGTGAATAGGGCTTCGGGTAAACCGTACCAGTGCTCCATGGAGGTAAGTCCTGCCCGGGCAGAATTCAGTACATTCCAGCGTCCTACGTCCATCTGAGCGTGGTGACAGGCCGAACGCAGACCGAGTTTTCTGTTTTCGTCCAGTGCGGCAGACATAATCTCAGGAGGTGCACCGAAAAATTTGATGCCATCGGCACCGCGGTCGGCATTAGTACGTACCCAGGCTCTGGCTTCCTCAGGCGTAGAAATAGGGCCATCATGCCCTTGCCCAAAGGAGGTGTAAGCTAGTATCCGGGGCGCAACGATTTCGTTATTGGCCGAGCGCTCCTTGTGTTCCAGGACCCAATCCAGACCATTTCCGCACGATGGGTCGCGGATGGTCGTAATTCCATGCCCCATCCATAGCTTGAAGACGTACTCAGCATCGGCACCCTGTGCAGATCCGCCAATGTGCCCGTGCATGTCCACGAATCCCGGCAGCAAATACATGCCCTCGGCATCCAGTTCCCGGCCCCCTTCCCTTAGTTGTGGCCTGCGGCTATCGTCGATGGGAACTCCGGGGTAACCGACTACCGCTATATTTGTGATCCGATTGCCTTCAATGACTACGTCGATGGGGCCGCGGGGTGGTGCTCCGTTGCCATTTATCAGGGTAACACCACGAATTATAAGCTGTGAATAGGGGCCATCCCCTTCGTTTGGTCCCCGGTCAGGAGAGGTGTCGACCTGGGCAAATATCCAGGATGGGATAAAGAGTAAAAGGACGAAATAGAGGGTGCAGCATTTATTCATTTGTTCTTGCTTTTTCTGTATTTGAAAGAAAAATAGGCAAAATCCTGCATAAAAACGGGATTCCATAGGGCCCCATGTTTATGTGGTTTTTTTTCATAGGTTTTTGTTCTACTTTAGCATTGGATAATCAAAAAGGGGGAAATCTCAAAAAAGCACTATTACCCATTCCCTGAATCCGCCCCTACGGATTTCTACAGTGTTTTAAAGAATATGGATAATTCAAAAAGGGGGAATTGTTCTTGAACACAGCAAGGTATTATGCCTTGCTGTTTTTTTGCGATTGGTATAGGTAGGAAATTCGTTTACCTTTCGGTAAAAGAATACCGATGAATATTCCCTGGATATCGGCAGCCGAATTGGATGCCATGTTATCTTATTCTGTTGTTATCGATTCCCTGGATCGGGCTTTTCGCCTAAATGTGGAAGTTCCGGAGCGCAGTCACTTTGATTTACCCACTCGCGACGGACAACCGGAATCTACGCTCTTACTCATGCCGGCCTGGCACCTTCCCAACAGTCTGGGGGTGAAACTGGTTACCGTTACGCCCGGGAATGCCCAACGCGACCTTCCTGCTATTCAAGGGGTTTACGTGTTGTTCGATGCACCCACTGGTCAACCGATACTGCTGGTTGATGCCCCTCGCCTGACAGTTTGGCGAACGGCTGCTACTTCTGCCCTGGCAGCTCGTTATCTCGCACGGCCTGATACCCATTCACTATTGATTGTCGGGACCGGAACCCTGGCCCCGGAATTGGTAAAAGCCCACGCGGCGGTTTTCCCCTTACAGCAAATATGGGTGTGGGGACGCTCTGCGAAAAAAGCCGATCAACTGGCGCAAAGGCTCGCCAGTGACTTCCCGGCAACGATCGTACAAACCACATCCTCCCTGGCCGACACCGTGCCAACTGTCGACCTGATCAGCACCGCTACCATGAGTTCCGATCCGTTGATAGCCGGAAAGTATATTCGGCCCGGGCAACACCTCGACCTGGTGGGTTCCTATAAACCAACCATGCGGGAAACGGACGACGAGGTGATCACCCGCGCCCGCATCTTTGCAGATGAACGAAAATCCGGCGGCTATACCGGGGGCGACCTGGCTATTCCAATACGCGAAGGTGTTATCGGGCCCCAGGCAGTTGAAGCTGACCTGTTTGATCTTTGTAACCAACGGGTTACGGTACAACGCAGGAACGAAGATATCACCCTTTTTAAGTCGGTGGGACATGCCATTGAAGACCTGGCGGTAGCGGAATTACTTTTAGACCTTCAGCAGCGTAGCCTCGACGAATCGGGGTAATCCATGACTATAAATGTGTACATTTAATGTGAGGTTGGGCCTGGAATAATTTTACTTTTCGAAAAGGTTTATGCCCATCTTCATGCTACATTTAAATCAAAAACACGCATGAAACGTTTATATCCTGTGGCTATGTTAGCCGCGCTGTTTTTGGCAGCTTGCCAAAGCGAAACACCCGATGATCAACTGGATCCAACTATGACATCAGACTACCCCGAGACGAAAACGGTAGGGGTCGTAGATACCTACCATAACCAAGCTGTCCCTGACCCTTACCGATGGCTGGAAGACGACCGGGCCGCCGATACGGAGGACTGGGTAAGCCGTCAAAACGAGGTGACCTTTAATTACCTGGAACAGATTCCTTTTCGCGAGGCCATCCAAAACCGGCTAACGGAATTGTGGAACTACGAAAAGTATAGCGCTCCTTTTTCGGAAGGTGACTATACGTACTTCTATAAAAACGATGGCCTGCAAAATCAATACGTCGTATACCGGCAAAAGGAAGGTGGCGATCCGGAGGTATTCCTCGACCCCAATACGTTCTCGGAAGATGGTACCACCTCACTGGCGGGGTTAAATTTTACTGACGACGGTAGTTTAGCCGCCTATGCAATCTCTGAAGGTGGCTCCGACTGGCGAAAGATCATTGTGATCGATACTGAAACTATGGAGCAGGTAGGAGATACCATCCGCGATGTGAAATTCAGCGGCATTTCCTGGAAGGGGAATGAGGGGTTTTTCTACAGCTCTTACGACAAGCCTGAAGGTAGTGAATTGTCGGCCATGACGCAGTACCACAAATTGTACTTCCATGAATTGGGAACTCCTCAGTCGAGCGACGAACTCGTCTTCGGCGGGGAAGCAACTCCACGTCGCTACATCTTTGGTGGCGTAAGTGAAGATGGTAACTGGCTGGTGGTTTCTGCCTCCGTTTCAACCTCTGGCAATGAGTTGTATATCAAGGATTTGCGCAGGGATGATAGTCCCATCCTTCCGGTGGTAACCAATTTTGATAATAACCACTCCGTGGTTCACGTCGAAGGAGAAACCATCTACATCCAGACCGATCTGGATGCACCGAACTCCCGTTTGGTTAAGGTCGACGCTGCCAACCCAACGCCCGACAACTGGGAGGACGTCATTGCCGAACGGGATGAGCCGCTTAGTACAGGCACCGGCGGAGGCTACTTTTTTGCCCGCTACCTGAAAGATGCCCTGGCCTACATTGAGCAAATCGACCTGGAAGGAAACCTCGTTCGCGTGATTGACTTGCCCGGACAGGGCTCTGTAGGCGGGTTGGGAGGTAAATGGGATCAGAAGACCCTCTACTACAGTTTTGTCAGTTATATCAAGCCGGGTACGATTTACTCCTACGATGTGGAGTCAGGTGAATCGGCAGTGTACAAAGAGAGTGGCGTACAATTCGACCCGGACGATTTCGTGTCCAGGCAGGTATTTTATACCTCCAAAGATGGCACGAAGATTCCCATGATGATAACCCACAAGAAGGGCTTATCTATGGACGGGATGAATCCGACTATGCTCTATGGCTACGGCGGGTTTAACATCAGTCTGACCCCGAGCTTTAGTGTGTCCAATATCATTTGGCTGGAGAACGGTGGTGTTTATGCAGTTCCCAATCTGCGCGGTGGTGGTGAATACGGCGAAAAGTGGCACCAAGCCGGTACAAAAATGAACAAACAAAATGTGTTCGATGACTTCATCGCTGCCGCCGAGTACCTGATCGACGAGGGATATACGAGTTCCGAAAAGCTGGCTCTGCACGGGGGATCAAATGGCGGCCTATTGGTCGGTGCGGTAATGACGCAGCGTCCCGACCTCATGAAAGTGGCTCTGCCGGCGGTTGGTGTTTTGGATATGCTGCGTTATCACGAGTTTACCGCCGGAGCCGGTTGGGCCTACGATTACGGTACGGCCGATGATGATCCCGATATGTTTGCGTACCTCAAAGGGTATTCACCCTACCACAATATTAAAGAAGGTACCTGCTATCCGGCGACGATGGTGACCACGGCCGATCACGACGACCGGGTGGTACCCGCACACAGCTTCAAATTTGCCGCTGCCCTGCAACAGGCGCAAAACTGTGATAAACCAACCCTGATTCGGATTGATACAAATTCAGGACACGGTGCCAGTTCTACAACTAAAACCATCGAACAACAAACCGATAAATGGGCGTTTACCCTTTACAATTTGAATGCTCCGGTTTCTTATTTGAAAAACTAATTATTCGACAAAGGGCTACCTGTACAGGTGGCCCTTTGTTCTTTATCCGGATTATATGAAAGAAAAGACCTTTAAAAAGTTACAATCGCTCAATGAGCAATTGGACGACCTGCATCAATTCCTGACCCGGTACGATGAGGACACCCTGAATAAACGCCCGAAACCGGGTGTTTGGTCGGCCTTGGACGTTGTACAACACCTCCGAATATCAGAAAGTCTGTCCCACCAATACCTCCAAAAGAAGCTGAGTGGCGATCCCGGTAAAATGGGGAAAGCCGGCCTGCGTTCCAGCTTGCGCAGTATGGCGATCACGCTGTTTATGCGCAGTCCGGCAAAGCGCCAGGCCCCTAAAATCGTCAACGAATCGAACTTTCCGGAGCGCAGTGACGTGAGTGAACTTATGCAGGACTGGAAACAACAACGATCTGAACTGGAATCCTTTCTGCGTAAGCAACCAGACGTAGTATTCGAGAAAGAGGTGTACCGACACCCCTTCGGCGGGCGCTTGTCGCTGCTCGGGATGTTACGGTTCTTTGAGACGCATATCGAGCGCCATCGTAAACAGATTGAGCGCACCTTGCAACAGGTTGCGTAGGACTGATTGTGCTTTGTGTTGGGCAAGAACTATGGTTCTTAAAGGGAAATGAATATAACTGCCCAACACAAAGCACAATCTATACTTGCGTTCCCTTGCGTTGCACGTTCTATTCTCTATGGGGATGATCGTGCATATCTTGCTGATGCTCCGTGCGGGGCCCTGCAGCCTGGCCTGACTGCTTGGCCTTTGTATTGGTCAAGGACCACGGAGCCTGAAGGGGCGTATATAGTAGCCCAACACAAAGGACAATCGGTAGCGTCATTCGTACGAATGGATGTCCATTTTGTATACAAACGAAACCTAGCGACTCGCAAATTCCCTTGCCTTTTTGTGTCTGGCCTACATTGTGGGATGGTGAATGGTGATTTGCATGGCCAAACACAAAAAGGCAAGAGTCCGGCGGCAGCTTGCTTTCCCCCCTTGCTTTCGTATTTTTGCCCCCATGAAACCACTGATCATTGGGATAACGGGAGGCAGCGGATCCGGTAAAACGACCTTCATTCGGGAATTGAAAGCATCTTTCACCAAGGAGGAAGTGTGCATTATTTCGCAAGATGATTACTACTTGCCACGTGAGCAACAACTCCGGGATCCACGGGGTGTAATCAATTTCGATTTACCCTCTTCAATCGATAAGAAAGGTTTTATCAGGGACCTGAAAAGGCTGATCAAGGGGAAGTCTTACACCCGTCAGGAGTATACCTTCAATAATGAGCTAAAAGAACCCCGCCTCCTGGAATTTAAACCCGCACCGGTGGTCATCGTGGAGGGGCTGTTCGTGTTTCACTACAAAAAGGTGCGTAAACGGCTTGACCTCAAGGTCTTCATCTCAGCCAAGGAAAACCTGAAGGTCATACGGCGCATCAAACGCGATCAACTGGAGCGGAATTATCCGCTCCAGGATGTGCTTTATCGCTATGAGCACCACGTATTGCCGGCATTCGAGCAATTCATCCAGCCCTACATCTCCGAAGCGGATATCGTGGTGAACAATAATTCCGTTTTTGAAAAGGGCTTGCAGGTCGTGAAAGGTTTTGTACGCAATTACCTCGATGAGCAGGAGCGGGATACTGGCATGCACTACCGCTTTCACGAGGAGGAATAGGCTTGTACAGATAGACTGATCCCTGTTTATGATCGGCCAAGCGGAATGTAGTCTTCATTGGGAAACCGATCTGGCCTATCATAAACAGGGATCGGTTTGAGGTCAGGCTGCATAGCCCCGTACGGAGCAATAGCAGAAAATTGTAAAATCATGCTCCCGAAAGACATCAGGTCAATCGCCAGAGCAAGATCCTCCGATCCAACTTTATGGTTGGCGGAACCTCGAATTCGTTAAGAAGATAAAAGGAGTGAGTAAACCATAAAGTTGGATCAGACCTCACCACAACGAGATTTTTGTTACTTTCCACCTTTCATCCAAACACACGTAAGCACTAGACTATGGGGTTCACGATTAGCCTTCTTCGGGCATTACTGGGGGTAGCAACTATGCTGGGAATTTGTTACCTGCTGAGCAACAACCGGAAAGCCATTAACTGGAAAACGGTGGGCATTGGCCTCGGTCTCCAGCTCATTCTGGCCATTGCCGTATTGCGTGTACCTGCTATTCGCAGTGTGTTTGACTTTCTGGCCAGCTTCTTTGTGGCTATTCTCGATTTTACCGAGGCGGGTGCTGATTTCGTTCTTGGCGACTGGCCCGATCAGGTGCAGATCCGCGATGGAGCCACGGGTGAGATATTCAACGTCGGGTATATCTTTGCTATCAAGGTGCTACCTACCATTATCTTCTTTTCCGCTTTATCCTCGGTCCTCTACTATTTGGGTATTTTGCAATTGATTATCAAGGGGTTTGCGTGGATCATGGTGCGTACCCTCGGATTGACCGGTGCCGAAAGTCTGGCCGCAGCGGCCAATGTGTTCATTGGTCAGACCGAAGCGCCCCTCGTTGTCAAGCCCTATTTGGAGAAAATGACCAAATCGGAAATCCTTTGCCTCATGACGGGAGGGATGGCAACGATCGCTGGTGGTGTATTTGCGGCTTATGTGGGTTTTTTAGGCGGTTCCGATCCGGTTGCCCGCCAGATGTTTGCCACCCACTTGCTAACAGCATCCATAATGTCGGCCCCGGCTGCTATTGTCGCCGCTAAAATACTCTTTCCGGAGCCGGAAAAGGTGGGGCTCGAAAATCAAAAGCTCGACATTTCCAGCCAGGATGTTGGTAGTAATATCCTTGATGCTATTTCTCGCGGTACTACCGATGGCCTGAAATTAGCCATCAACGTGGGCGTTATGCTCTTGGTATTCACTGCTTTTGTGTCCATGCTGAACTATATCTTCACGGATGTTATTGGGCCCATCGGCAATTTCAACGACTATATCGCCGGGGCGACTGGTGGTCAATACGAGCATTTTAGTATTGAATTTGTGCTGGGCCTGCTCTTTGCACCTATTGCGTGGTTATTGGGTGTTCCTTCCAGCGATATAATGGTGGTGGGCCAATTATTAGGGCTGAAAACAACCCTGAACGAGTTTTTTGCTTACGCTGCTTTGGAAGGAGTTAAGGGCGAATTGAGTTTTCGCTCGGTCATTATCGCTACCTATGCGCTGTGTGGATTCGCCAATTTCGCGTCTATCGGTATCCAGATCGGCGGTATCGGAGCCATCGCTCCCGGCCAGCGTCAGACACTAACCGAACTCGGGGTGAAATCTCTGATCGGAGGAACTATCGCCTGCTTCATTACCGGAACTATTGCCGGCTTCCTCGTCGTCGGCGTGTAACCTATGGGTTGGTCCAAGGTAGACTGATCCCGTTTTATGATTGGCCAACTGAATGGTAATTTGCAGGACCGTAAGTTCGGCCAATCATAAACCGGGATCGGTTTGAGGTCGATCTGCAGGGCCTTGCACAGAGCTTTAGCAGAGTTACCCCAAAACCTGCCATCGAAAGACGTAGAGTCGATCGCCAGCGACGGTATGGCCCGATGCTAATTTATGTTTGGCCGGGACTATCGCGGTGAGATACTAAGATCCTATTGGCCAAACATAAAATAGCATCCGCATTAAGCCGGGCTGCAGGGCCCAGCACGTAGCCTTAGCAGAGTATTCAAGAATTTTCTACCGAAAAATGAATGGTCTATCGCCAGAGACGGCTCGCACGGTCCTGATTTGTGTTGGCCCGGAGAGAATGTCTCGATCAGGAAATACGTTGAGGGCCCAACACAAATCAGGACCAACCCCCTCCACACTCGAGCTTACTTCTTCTCTTCGCGCAGGGCCATAATCTTTTTCTCCAGCTCATCGGCTTCAGCCATTTTAGCGGCATAACCTTTAATGTCACCCGAGCGTTGAATTTGCATGGCTTCTTCGAGCATTTTGGCGTGCTCTTTTTCCATTTTCTTGAGTGGATCTTTCTTGAATAGTCCGAACATACTAATTTTTGGTAGGGTAACACCAGGTTGGACGATCGGTTCAGAAATAGGAGGGTTAAATGATTGTTGGAAATTCATCATCCTCCGTATCGGAAGGCGCTAATCGACTTAGGGCATTCCGCTGAATACGGTGCATATGCTTGAATTCTTCTTCAATCTGCTCCAAAAACTCGGCATCAACGAGTCGACGGACATCTTCGGTGGTTTCGATTGCCCCTCCCTTGCGGAGTTTATATGTCTGTTCGTGCAGGGCTGTTTCCAGTTTCAGGGAATAGCGATTCTCCTGCTGAAAAATGGTAATTTTCAATCGTGGGTGGTCGATGTAACCGGCAATGCGCATAGGTTCGTAATTTGGCGGATGAAGGTACGTAAAAGCAGGGTTTTTGGATAGGAGGTTGATCCTTCGCATGGTGGTGGGGGACTGATCCCGGTTTATGATTGGCCATAACGATTGGTCCTGTGCATCAGCCTCGGTAGGGCCAATCATAAACCGGGATCGGTTTGAGGTTAGGCTGCAGGGCCCAGCACGTAGCCTTAGCAGAGTGTTTAAGAACTTTCTATCGGAAGACGTATGGTTGATCGCCAGAGACGGTGTGCCCCGATGCTAATTTATGTTTGGCCGGGACTATCGCGTTGAGATGCTAACATTCTATTGGCCAAACATAAAATAGCATCCGCATTAAGCCGGGCTGCAGGGCCCTGCACGTAGCCTTAGCAGAGTATTCAAGAATTTTCTACCGAAAGACGAATGGTCAATCGCCAGCGACGGCACGTCCGGTTCTGATTTGTGTTCGGCCAGGCAGAAAGTGGTAGACAAGAACTAGGTGAAGGCCGAACACAAATCAGAACCAGTCCCCACTACCACCTACTCCTCCTCACCAAACGATTGTTCGATAGCATTACTGAGCTGCTGGTATAAACTGACCAGGTCCGGATGGTGCTTCCGCAAAAACGCCAGATGGCGCTTGATCGTCTCTTGGTCACCCCGCCGGGCGGGTCCCGTTTGGGCATCGCGCGGAGGTTGGTCCTGTACCTTGGCGGCGGTCTCCAGGATGAGGGGGCGAAGTAAATCAAAAGAAAGTTGGTGCTGGTCTAAAATAGCCTGCGCCATGGTGTAGAGATGGTTACTGAAGTTATTGGCAAAGACACCCGCAACGTGCAGTACACCTCGCTCCTTGCTGTCGATGCGGTGAACCCTAGCGGAAAGTTTTTTGGCGAAAGCCATCAGATCCTGCTCGAATTCCGTGGTAGTGGCCTCTATGCAAAAGGGTATTTCCGTAAAATCGATGGTACGTCCGTCGGAAAAAGTCTGTAATGGATAAAACACGCCCCGGTGATCAAAGTGATCCGATAGTTCCTCCATGGGCGTAGCCCCGGAACTATGCGCAATGCACGCGTCGCCTGGCAAACGGGCAGCTAAGTGCTGGGAGACTGTACCGATGGCGCTGTCGGAGACTGCCAGCAGGTAGAGGTCGGCGTGAAGATCTAGGTCATGGAGTTGATCAATAGCCAGTGCTTGTGCATCACAAGCCCGGGCAAGAGCTTCGGGAAGACTCCGGCTAATAACCTGTGCAATGGATACGCCCCGGTTTCGCAGGGCAGGCCCCAATTGACTGGCTACGCGACCGGCTCCTATGAGAACAATACGCTCCATCAGGTCCGGCCGGCT
Source organism: Saprospiraceae bacterium (assembly GCA_030148525.1). Classification (GTDB taxonomy): domain Bacteria; phylum Bacteroidota; class Bacteroidia; order Chitinophagales; family Saprospiraceae; genus DT-110. Next base: position 12,489 of record JASBTH010000125.1, read on the forward strand.
CCTTTTGGTGGAAGCAGGCGATGGATCATACTGATAGCAAAACCAAGCATCATCAAAATCGTACCGAGCCAGAACAAATTGATACCCGGGAATTCGATAGCCTGCAAGACAATGTAATCAGCCCGCAGCGAATCAGTCGCCACTTCAAAAGGTACCCGCAGGGTCTCCTTGTTTGTTTCACGGGCAAAGAACAAGCGGGCCTGCTCGGTCTGAGGGTCGACCATGGTAAACCGGGCGTGGAAGTTCAGGTCATCGACCTGGTCTTTCAGATTCATTGGTTGTCCATCGCGAATCAGGAAGAGGGGCTCGGCGGAATAGGTTTCTCCACCGGGTGCCGAAACGATTAAACGAGCACCTACGGGCAGATCACCTTCCTTGGCCTGGTAGTCATTAAGCTCCGGTTTGCGATTGAAGCCATCAAATCGTACCTGTAAACCGTCGAAGGTGACCGTTTCACCCTGCTTCAGGCGGAACTCTTCGTAGTTGAGGTTTTGCTCCAGGGTAAATACCTGTTCAAAGAGACCTTCCCGCAATCGCACCTTGGTACTTAGTTTATTAATCTGCTCGGGGAAGGTGTAGATCATTTGCTCCCTAAGCACGATGACCGGCGTTATATCGTAGACCTCATTGGGTTTGTCGGAGCGGATGACCGTCATCTTTACACCTACGGCCAGATCGCCTTCCTGCGGATGGTAGTCGGGGTGCTTGGGATTGCGTACGATCTCGTGGACTTGCACCCGATAATCCCGCAGG
>JASBTH010000126.1 GCA_030148525.1 Saprospiraceae bacterium
GATCATATCGTAATCGTTACCGTGGTAGTGGTTGTTTTCGATGGAATGCGGGTGGCGCTCTTTATACATAGTCAGCAGCTCATCGCAATAAAACACAAAGCGATCCATGCGTCCATCCACTGATTTTTCCTCATTGAACAGATCGCGAAAAGCCTGCTTCACGTACTCGGGCTCCATCTCCAGGAAGAGCATCATCAGGCGTTTGGGCTCAAAAGACTCCCGCTTCCACAGTCGTCGGTTGGTGGAGTTTTGCAGGCTGGCGTCGTACATAGCGAGCCAATCCTCGGCCTCGTTATTCCAGTTTTCCTGAAAAACGGCCTGTGATTCCCAGATGTACAGGCGTTTTTCCGCTTCCCGCTTTCGCAAAAAGCGGGCAAACTCCGCGAAGTATTGTTTGACTAGTTTTAGTTGCATACTGATCAGGTTTGAGGTTTGAGGTTTGGGGTTTGAGGTTAGGTCCGAGGTTGCCTAAAACCTCAAACCTGATTAGGGCGCCGGATTTGGCAGACGATCATGAACTTTTTCAATGGCTTTCCGTACCTCGGGTGACAAGGTCACATCGATACTCGCAATGTTCTCGCGCAGTTGCTCCATTGAGGTAGCGCCGATAATGTTAGCGGTAACGAAGGGACGTGTATTCACGAAGGCCAGGGACATTTGTGCCAGACTCAACCCGTGCTCTTTGGCGATCCCCAGATAAGCAGCAGTAGCTTCCCGGCTAGTGGTACTGTTGTAGCGACTTAATTGCTTGAACTTATTGATGCGATTATCGGGGGTATCGGTACCCTCGTGGTACTTCCCCGACAACATGCCAAAAGCCATGGGCGAATAGGCCAATAAGCCACATTGCTCCCGAATAGATACTTCGGCCATTCCTACCTCATAGGTCCGGTTCAGCAAACTATATGGATTCTGAACGGAAGCTACCCGTGGCAAGTTATGGGCTTCCGCCAAATGCAGGCAGCGCATGGTGCCCCAGGGCGTTTCATTGGAGAGTCCGAAATGACGGATCTTTCCGGCTTTCTTCAAATCATCCAGAGTCCGCAGGATATCCAGAAAGTTATCTTCCCAGGCCTCGTCGGGATTGTGCTGATAGCCTCGCTTGCCAAAGAAATTTGCATTGCGCTCCGGCCAGTGGAGCTGATATAGGTCGACGTAGTCCGTTTGCAGGCGCTTGAGACTGCCTTCGATGGCCGACATAATCTGCTCCCGGGTGAACCGCAGCGGGTCCCGTATCCAGGTCATCCCGGAAGGGCCAGTCACCTTAGTTGCCAGGACAAATTTATTGCGGTTTTTGCGGGCGCTGATCCAGGAGCCGATGATTCGCTCGGTACTACCTTGTGTTTCTTTACGACCGGGAACGGAGTACATCTCGGCCGTATCGATAAAGTTAACACCCTGATCCAGAGCATAGTCCAGTTGTTCGTGGCCCTCGGTTTCGGTGTTTTGCTCACCGAATGTCATAGTACCCAGGCAAATCTTGGAAACCCGGATATCCGTTTGGCCCAGTTGGTCGTATCGCATGTGTTTATTTGTTTGGGGAAAGGTACGGATTCTCTCCGGTTCCCTCCACCCGACTCGCAGAGGAATTAGTGGACCATTATCCGCTCTTGCCAGCGATCGTCCGGACCGATTACTTCTACTTCGTACATGCCGGCTGATCGATCACTCAAATCCAGGTGTAACTGCTGTGCAAAGGTCTTTCGCGTCAATACTTTTTGGCCCGAAATACTGTATACATTAATCGTAAAGGGACCTTCCCACCCGTCGCGCATCCGAATGGCAAATTCACCCAGGCTTGGGTTAGGGAAGATGAGGTTTTCCTGTACCTGCCCGATATCTTCCGACATACCATCGATCCATTCGGCCAGGGCATCAATGTATTGTTCATCAATCAGATTGCGCCCTATTGGCGGCATGCGGTTTTCCGTCAGACTGGCATCCCGGATCCAGAACTCTGATATCTCGTGATACCCCGGAGAGATAATCGATCGGTCGTGATCAGAAGAAGGGCTTTGCGTGCGAACACTGATTAAATTAGTAAACGGTAATGATTGATTAAACCGTAAATCCATAGTGGACGTAGGCACTCCACCCGCCCGGTGGCAGGAAGCGCAATTGGCATCCAGATAAGACCTGATACGTAACTCCAAAGCGGCCGTGGTATCGGCAATGGGGGAAGCAGCCGGATAAACGCCGGAAGAGCCGATCCGCCTGGTAAAAAGACTCAATTGGTTCCAGCGCTGTAGCTGATTCATATCAGATCCTAACTCCGGGTAGGACATGCTGCCATTCAATTGGTGCGTCTTGGCACCCAGCACGTAATTCGCATTGGCATTATGGCAGGTAAGACACTGGCTTCGGCTGGGATAATCCCAGGTTTGCATCATGGCTAACTGTCCCTGCCCGTCGGTTACCTCAAACGTTCGCGAAGCGGCGCCTCCTAACAGAAAGGCTTCCGTTTGCTCCTCATTCCATTGATAGGTCAGCCCGTAAGCTTCCTGTTCCTCACCGATAACCAGAAACCGGGTTTCCAGGCGAGTGGTCGGTCCCCGGGGGGCCGTGGTCACTGGTAATTCGAAGTGCTTAATGAACACCGTTCCCTCCGGAAAAGTCCAATCCTCTTTCGCGCGAAAAACAACCTGCTCATCGGGCTGATCATGGACCCCGTCGTTAGGAATCGCGATCCAGCGCTTTTTCAGGGCACGGTCCGACCAAAGGGGGGATTGTACAGTATAAGGCAATATTCCCTCGGAAGGGGAAAGCGACTGCAAATCCGAAAACACGCCCAGATCCGAGAGTCGTGCGGGCGGATCCGGTACCACCACTTTTTGGCGTAACCGCAATACCTTTCCGGGCGCAAAATCTTCGGAACGTCCCATCACGCTTACCAGAATCTCGCCATTGGGGAGTGTGAACACGCCCGTAATACCTGGTTGAGCAGGTAGGTCAGCAGATTGCGCCCCCAGGTTGTCGATAAGGACCTCCCGTACGGGTTCCGTAAAAGGCCCTTCATCACTCAGGGTCATCAATTTATTGCTGATGTAATCGGCGAAGAGATATTTGCCATTCAGGCTGGGAAAAGCAGTTCCCTTGTATACACCACCACCGATAATACAGGCACCTACCGAACGGTCGTATTCGTAGAAGCTGGGAGTTTCCCTGCCAATTAAATGGTCGGGCCGTTCGTGTTGATTATAGGGCAGAGTGCCCTCGCGATAGGGCCATTGCATATTATCGCCCGCCTGAACCTGATTTATTTCTTCCCGCTGACCGGCACCCACATCAGCGACCCAGATGAGGTCACGATCCGCATCGTAGGACATGACGAAGGGGCTGCGCAAACCCAATGCGTAGTATTCTTCCAACACCCCTCCTTCGGGGTCTTGCCACGGATTATCGTCAGGTATGGAGTATCCCCGGGAAAATGTCTCCCCCCAGCCGTCGGGGGCCGGAGCATTGGCCCGTGGCTGTCGGCGGATGGAGTGACTACGGCTGGGATCATTATCCACATCGATCCGAAATATGCCGCTGAAGAAACCGCCATCCAGCCGCTGAGTAGAAACGGTTTGGTGATCATCCATCCCTTCGTCGCCCACAGAGAAATACAGAAAGCCTTCGGGACCAAAAAACAAATCGCCGGAATTGTGCCAGGTACTGCGGTCGTATTGCTGGATGAGTATTTCCTCCGTTTCCGGATCGAAGACCTTGCGGTCAGGGTCCCAATAAAATTTCGACAGGCGGTTGAAACCCTTTTCGGACCAGCTATCGGGTTCCGGCTTGGTCCGGTAATACACAAATACACATTGTTTGTCGGGTTGATCAGAATCTCCGAAGGCCGGATGAAAGGCCATCCCAACGGTGCCGGCTTCCCCTTTTTTGAAGGAACGGTCGGTAATGTCGAGCACCAGGGTTTTAGTCTGCTCCCTGGGATCCAAACGCCAGATCTCGCCAATTTTCCCGAGGTAGGCGATGTCATTGCTGCCGGGATAGGGCAGGATGCGAACGGGTGGTGGTAATTCCAGATCGGGGAAGGCATCCTCCAGTTCCCAGCTGCCGCCCTCACCGGGTACGGTCGAAGGGAAAACACCATTCATATAAGGCCCGATCGCACCGGGAGTATCGGGTATGAAAGATTCGAACGACAGGAAAACTCCAGCCAGGACCAGGGGTATAATGACCAGGTGTTTGGGGCGAAACATGTAGCTACATTTTCATTTTTCGATGTCCTGAAAATACATATTTGCCAGTGCTTGCCCTCGGTACTGCTGCGTTATTTTGGATGACGGGCGACTTTCGGGTCATTAAACATTGTCTTTTGCCGAAAGGCAAAAAAACACCCAGAATTTGATACTTTGTTTTGTGAACTAACTTTAGCGTTATGGCTCGACAATTACTTTGTCCTAAATGTGCCCGTCCGGTACCTGCCGCCAACATCAACATCAACAGCCTGATCGGCAAGTGCGATCATTGCAATTCCGTGTTTGAGGTCAAAGAAGAACTGGATAAACAGGAAGTGGCCGAGCGCCCCGTAATCGAACTGCCCAAAGGATTCGATGTACAACGCGGAGTATCCGAATTACGGATCCGGGTCAAGTGGCGAAAAACGCGCATGGTCTGGTTTTACGTACTGTTTTCAGCCTTCTGGAACGGAATCGTCTTCATCTTTGTTGGCGTGGCAGTAACTACCAATAATGTGGTCATGGCCCTGGCGATCAGCATCCACTTTATCGTGGGAATCAGTTTTCTGTTGTACACTATCGCTTTATTCGTCAATACCTCCGAACTTTATGCCACTACCCACGGGCTTAGAGTGAAGCACGGACCGATTCCCGTTCCTTTTAATCCCAAACGGGATATTCCCAGGGCTAAGCTGGATCAATTGTACGTGGAGGAATACATTGCTTCCCGCACCAACGGCAATCCCAATTTCGCCTTCCGGCTCTGTGCGTCTGTAAAAGGGGAAGACAAACGGGTCAAGCTCATGAAGGGGTTGAACAAGCCGGATCAGGCACTTTACCTGGAACACGAAATCGAGCAATTTATGGGTATCGAAAACCGCAAGATGGTCTGAATACATTGGTCGTCAGTAACGGAACGCCCGTAGATGGACCTTGCGGACACGCTCTTAATCTAGTACCTTACCAATACAATCAGCAAACAACCACAACCATGGGATTTTTTAATGAGCTAAAGAAAGCCTTGTTTGCCGCTAAATCGGTCTCTAAATCCGCTGCCAAAAAAGCCGGGGATAAAGGCCGTGAAGTGGGGGACGAATTGTCCCAACGAGGTAAGAAAGCATATGATTCATCCAGAGAAACCATTAACGAGGTGAGTAAAGACATGAAAGACAAGGCGGAAGACTTTTTTGATTTCGCCGAAGATAAAGCCAAAGAAGCCCGCGAAAAGGGCAAAGAATACACAGACAAAGCCGGAGATTACATCAAACGCAAAAAAGAAGAAGCCGTAGATAGGGCGGAAGACTTGTTCGGCGACGAAGAAGATGAATACGTTCCCTCCCAGGATAATCCTAAACCGGAAGCCGAAGATGATCACCTCGATTTTTCTCGTCTGGAAGATACGCCCCCTTCAGGGCGGACTGAGCAATCGCAGGAACCTCCCGGGGAGGAAAAGGCCAGTGACCGCATTCTGAATTCCACCGCCAAATTAGGCGATCAATTGTTGGATAAATCAGGCAAGGCGTTGGATAAATTCGGCGACTTATCGGAGAAAGTGGGTAAGCGCATCCTGGACAAAGGCGGCGACCTGTGGGAGAAAGCACAAAAGGCCGGCGAAGACTTGATAGAGAAAGCCAACGAAGAAGCCGAAAAAGAAAAGGGGAAAGACCTGGACGACCTGACCCGCCAGGCCAAAGACCTCGACAAGGAGTTAGATGAAAAGGTGCAGGAAAAAGACCGCTCATTCGAGGATAGCTCCGAAGAGTTGAAGGAAAGTGAACTCAATAAACACAATGATTTCTTCTCCCGGGCGAAACGCTACGCAGAAGGCGACTACCACAATGAAGGTGAAGGCCACATGCGTATCGGAAAAGACAAGGATTACAAAAAGAAAGATAAAGATGGGCGGACCCACGGATTTGAAGATCACGACGGGGACGGTGATGATATCATCGACGATGCCATTATCGACGGCGACGAGGATTAACAAATGACCGGGTTGCATTTCCCTGAGACGGAGATGGCACTTGCCTGAAAAGTAAAAGGCCGCTCGCCAGAGGCGAAGCGGCCTTTTCAATACGTACTCATCGAAAAAACCCTAACTTGATTCGTTAGCCTTGAGACGATACGTACTGATCGGGGTAGCGTAGTTTAGTAAAGGGCTAAATGAGGTAATGCTTTCGATCAGTCATACCCTCGTTCTTTTCAATAATAAATATACGTGATTGAAAAGACAAATGAAATAGGGAACGGCATTTTTTTACCAAACAACGTACAATATTACCTAGAAAACGGCTATGTCGACAAAAAAACAAGACTGGAAGATCATTAACACAGAAAGAAGTATTGATCTAAAGCTTTTTAAGGCCCATTTTACTCATTTTCAGAACCCCCGCAACCAGAAGGTAGAACGCATGATTATCCTCGAGGGCGGCCATTCTGCCAACGTGGTTGCGGTTACTCCCGAAAAGAATCTCCTGTTTGTCCGTCAATTCCGGGTAGGTATTCAGGAGGAGACACTGGAATTACCGGGAGGAATAATCGACCCCGGCGAATCCGCGGATAAGGCTGTTCGTCGTGAACTGGAAGAAGAGACCGGCTACCAGGCCAGGGAATGGGTTACCCTGGGGAAGGTCGCCTCAAATCCGGTCTTCATGGATGGGTATATCCACCATTTCGCTGCCCTCGATATAACTCCGACCGGAACCCTTCGCCTCGATGACGGGGAGGCCATTGTCCCGGAGATCCTTTCCATAGCGGACACAAAAAAAATGCTGAAAGAGGGGCTCTTTCAGCATCCGCACACCATCAGTGCGCTCGTCTTGTTTTTCAGTAAACTGGGAGATCGATTTCCGGATACCGGCCCTCTTATCGACTAATAACAACCGGTACCAGCTGTGATCCCCACTGCAAGTGGTAAGTACCGGGTGGGAGGTCATCCAAGGACAGGACCTGCCGTTGCGGGCCCGCTTCCAGACTCCACTCCGTACGATGCACCACTCGTCCAAATAGATCGAGCACCCGACACGTACCGGTCCACGCCTCTTCGGTCTGCCACTCCAGGGTTATTCGTCCCGGACCGGGATTTGGATAAGCCTTTACCTCCTCCCGCTTTGTCGATTGCTCGATTTGATTGCCGGAAGGCCAGTGTACGGCCGGATTCCAGCTTTCAGCATCTTGATGGATCTGCAGGGCGAAATCTTCCACCTCCCCCCAATGGAAGGAGGAACAAGGATCAGGAGCCGACCCCCAACGCAGGGCAACTCGCATTCGGTAAACCCCCGTTTGCAGTCCCCCCGGCAGGTTGAAATTCGCCTGTAGTGTAGTTTCGTAGGCCCTTGCGGCCAATACCTGCTCGTCTTTTTTGAATGATCCGTCGCGGTCGAAATCGATCCAAACGCGCCAGTATTGATCACTCACACTGCGATTGTGGCCAACCGTAAGCCCTAATCGCAGAGGCACATCGCGATCCACAGTCACGGGGTTACCGGTGCGGTCGGCATACCCCCCATCATCACCGCTGACGATGCGTGTGTCGTTCACGCTTACTGCCTCGATCCAGTCGAAGGTGGTAACCGAACCTGCTGACCGACAATAGGTGGGTTGCCCTGCATTCAGGTGAACCGTATAATCCTCCACCTCTCCGTAGGAGAACACACCACAAGCGCTGGGGTCATCCAGGAAACGCATAGCTACCCGCATGCGGGTGGTTATAGAGTGATCTAAGGCCGGTAGTGTAATCGTTCCGCGGTGATCGCCGCGTTCGCGTACGTGTAGTATCTGCTCACCCTCGTCGTCGAAATCGCGGTCGCCGTTGAGATCGATCCAGATGTACCAGTTTTCAAAGTATTCACGCAAACCATAGCCCGGGCGAAGGGTCAGGTCGTATTCTTGTCCTGACTTGAGTTCAATGATCTTATGCAGGTAATTACCGTAGCCACGATCGATGCCACTTTCGTTGTCAAAATTTCCGATGCTAATACCCCGAATCCATTCGTACTCTGCACTGCGAGCGTAATGTTCACAGTAGGTATCAGAGGACTGCTCAATGGTAAAAGAGGTTTCAGCCGTACAACCAAGGGCATCGGTTACAGTAACAGAGTAGGTGCCAGCCCCCAGATTAAAGCGTGCCGAGGAGGTTTCTCCCGACCCCCAGAGATAGGAATACGGTTTTTCGCCCCCCGTTGTTTGCACCTCAATCGAGCCTAAAACACCCGGTCCGGCATGTTGAACCTGCCCTTCCACCGTCAGGGGCGAAGGAGCTTTTAAGGTAACTTCACCCTCGATCGCGCACC
>JASBTH010000274.1 GCA_030148525.1 Saprospiraceae bacterium
AGCCGTCAGCCGTCAGCCGTCAGCCGTCAGCCGTCAGCCGTCAGCCGTCAGCCGTCAGCCGTCAGCCGTCAGCCGTCAGCCGTCAGCCGTTCTCGCCTGCGAAAAACTGTTTTAGGTGCGGAGGAGCGAGCATATTTCCGATTTATTACCATCAGTCGCTCCGCTCGTGTCCGACCTCCGATTTCCGATTTGATATTACCCTCACCCTTGATCCCTCTCCCGTCTCCGGAATAAGGAGCACTAGCGATCCACATTAATGTTGGGGGAGAGGGAGACTTCCGTGTTATTCACCCATATCCCACCACTAAAGTGGCTGGGCTTATTTCCGCCTTCCATGGCCGCCGAAACTTTAGTGAAGGAGGCCGATTTCCGATTTAGAATTAGCCGTTTTTCTGCACGAACCGCTGCCCCCTTTTTGCAATCCCCCACAGTTCCAACGCCCGGGCCGGTATTTCTGAATACTGCGGATCGTAAATGGGATCCCAGTGCAGGACCCGACAGTCGTCATTGACCGGGACAATCTCTTCCTCTGACCGGTAAATGGTGTATAAGGCTTCCCGTTGCCTCGCATTTTGGCGAAAGCCAGGTTCATCCGCCAGGGTGAAATACAGACAGAATAAGCCCACAAAAGCAGCGTACGCTTTTTGCCGAAAGGCAGAAAAGCTACCAGACGCTTTCAGGATAAACAAGGTCGAATATCCCCAGGTCCAGAAGAGGCAGACATACACGGGTAGCAGGGTGTCGCGCCGCACCACCAGCGGACGGTAATCGCGGTAGCCACCAAGGGGCAGAAGCAGTACGTAGAGTAGAGAAAACCACAGCATACCCCGCAGCAACAAGCGCACCGTTCGGGGGATACTACTGCCCGACCAGTATATCCAGATGTACTGAGCAAAGGTTGCTATTATCAGCAAAGATAAACCCAGTTTGTTGGTGAGTAGTTGCCAAAAGCCCTGCGGGATGAGCTGATAGCGTTCCCACAGACCCATGGAGCTGGCACCCTCCGCATTATACCGGCCAACGTACAGGGAGTATAAGCATCCCAATGCCAGAAACGCCAGGGAGAGCGTGTAGGCCGGGAGCTTAAGGCTATTCGACTGACGCCATTGCCAGAGCCCGCGCACGCAAAGCAGAAGGCACAGTACCCCAACGATCCCCGGGATCAGGGGACCTGAAAAGGGCAGTAATACGGCCAGTAACCATCCGAGTGCGTATTCCCGGCGCGGCGTATTCCGGCCTAACCACCAACGTACCCAGGGACGCAGATACAGCAACAATAGCACTACCGGCCAGGCGTAAAAAAAAGCATAGGTGGGCGCCAGATCCACCACGGATAGGGTGTTTTTCAGAGCCCCGTTGGTCTGGAATAAGGGCGTCAGGACAGCAGCAGCCAGCCAAATGGTGCGAGGTTTTTGTTGGCTGAGGGCGCTGACGAACCAGGCCAACAGCCAAATCAGGGCCCCATGAGCCAGTGTTTTGGCGAAAGCCGAGGCCAGGTATACGCTTTGAATCGGATCGGTGAAATTTTGGAAGAAACGGGGCACTACCCTAAACCATGCGGTCATAGTCCGGTGGATCACGTACCGATTGGGGGCTGCGTACGAGGTATCCTGTGCAATGGCGTACCAACCCAGCGGATGCTCCAGGACCGTTTGGTAATGATCGGACGGTACCACGATGCCTGCCAGGTCCCCATCCAGTGGCGCGCGATAATGCTGCCAAAAGGTGAATCCCAGGTCGAAGAACACGAAAAGAAGGAGGCCGATAAAGACCGGGCGTGACATACGCATGAAAAAGCCGGTTGGATAGGAAAACAATGTAGGTAAAAAATTAGCCTCTGCCGTAAAAACCCGTAATTTTGCGATCCGATCAGGGACCTGTTCCCTGATCGGGAACTTATTTTTGCGCTCTGACGTAGAGAGCCAATAACAAATACAATAACCATCATGATCCACATTACTTTCCCCGACGGCAATGTCCGGGAATACCCCAAAGGGACCACGGCCATGGAGATCGCCGAATCCATCTCTTCCGGCCTGGCGCGCAATGTATTGTCCGCCCGCGTAAACGGTGAAGTCTGGGACGCTACCCGCCCGATCAATACCGACGCGACCCTCGCCCTGTTGACGTGGACCGATAAAGATGGAAAATCGACCTTCTGGCACTCCTCGGCTCACTTGCTGGCCGAAGCTTTGGAGAACCTGTATCCGGGCGTAAAGTTCGGTATCGGGCCCTCCATCGATAGTGGATTCTACTACGATGTGGACCTGGGGGAACGCACCCTCTCCGTCGATGACCTGCCGGCCATCGAACAAAAGATGCTGGAACTGGCGCGGGAGAAAAACACCTACGATCGCCGCGAAGTTTCTAAAGAGGAAGCCCTGTCATACTTTGAGGAAAAAGGCGATGAATACAAGCTGGAATTGATCAGCGAGCTGGAGGACGGCACCATCACCTTTTACCAGCAAGGTGACTTTGTGGATCTTTGTAAAGGGCCACACATCCCAGATACCGGTAAGGTCAAAGCCGTGAAGCTGCTTAATGTGGCCGGTGCGTACTGGCGAGGCGATGAAAAGCGCAAGATGCTGACCCGTATTTACGGGGTGTCCTTCCCCAAGCAAAAAGAGCTGAAGCAGCACCTGGAAATGCTGGAAGAAGCTAAAAAACGCGACCACCGCAAACTGGGGGCCGAGCTGGAACTCTTCATGTTTTCCGAGCGGGTAGGCGCCGGTCTGCCGATCTGGTTACCGAAAGGAAACGCCGTTCGCGAACGCCTGATGAACTTCATGCGGGAAGAGCAGGAGAAGCGTGGATACCAAATGGTCACCACTCCGCATATCGGAAAAAAAGAATTGTACATAACCTCGGGCCACTACGAAAAATACGGTGAAGACAGCTTTCAGCCGATTAATACTCCCAGGGAAGGAGAGGAGTTTTTGCTGAAGCCGATGAACTGCCCGCACCACTGCGAGATATATGGCAATAAGCCACATAGCTACCGCGACCTGCCACTGCGCATTGCCGAATTTGGTACCGTTTATCGCTACGAGCAAAGCGGTGAGCTGCACGGCCTTTCCCGTGTACGGGGATTCACCCAGGATGATGCCCATATCTTCTGTACCCCGGATCAGCTGAAAGACGAATTCCTGAACGTTCTCGACCTCACCAAGACCGTCTTGTCGCGCATGGGTTTTGAGCATTTCACTGCCCAGGTTTCATTGCGCGACCCGGATAAACCAGAGAAATACATCGGCACCGATGCCAATTGGAATGCCGCCGAGAGCGCAATCATCGAAGCCACCGAAGAAGCTGGTATGGACACGGTGAAAGAAATAGGCGAAGCCGCCTTTTACGGTCCTAAACTCGACTTTATGGTCAAGGATGCTCTGGGACGCTCCTGGCAGTTGGGTACCATTCAGGTCGACTATAACCTGCCCGACCGTTTTGAACTTGAGTACATCGGAGCTGACAACCAGCCCCACCGTCCCGTGATGATCCACCGGGCACCCTTCGGTTCCCTGGAACGGTTTTTGAGTATACTCATTGAGAATACGGCAGGTAAGTTCCCGCTGTGGCTGTTGCCCGAACAATTTGCTCTTTTGCCCATTAATGAAAAAGTAATTCCTTACTGTAAAAAGGTGGAAGAACAACTGGCCGTGCGTGATATCCGCGGATTCATTGATGATCGCAACGAATCTATCGGTCGGAAAATCCGCGACACCGAATTAAAACGTATACCTTATATGTTGATTGTCGGCGATCAGGAAGTGGAAAACGGCAATGTGTCGGTTCGCCGACAAGGAGAAGGTGACCAGGGAAGCATGACCGTGGACGAATTCGTCGGCCACTTCGAAGAAGTGCTGGCCCGGGAAAAAGAAGCTTAAAAAATTGTCCCTCAGGGGGTAGCAAAATACCTTAACGTATTATACTTTTGTTAAAGTATTTAAGGCATAGACAATCCATTTGCGTAGGCGGTCAGATGTTTGTATTTTAAGACACGTCAAAGAAAGGCCTAGCGCAATTAAACGAATCGCGGATGAAGCAATTTTTACTACTGTTCTGTACTACACTCTTATTAAACGTTGGTTTAGTTCAATCTAGTATGGCACAAGATTGGATGTCGCCGTTTAACGACCAAAACCCAAAAGAACAGATCCAGGTTTTTCCCAACCCGGCTGTATCTCACATTGGTCTTACATCAGCTAAAGGTGTCGAGAAAGTCGTGGTCTACAATCTCGTGGGAAACAAGCTTAAAGAGTTTACCAACATATCTGAAGATAAACGATTCTACATTGGAGATCTGACCAAAGGTTTCTATCTCGTTCAGATCATGGATCGACAGAATAAGATCATCACTACCCGCCGGATATCGAAAAAATAGGTATTCCAGGTTTGAGGTCTGAGGTTTGGGGTTTGAGGTATTTCTGAAATTCCAGATCATAAAAAGGGTAGAGCCATGATAAATCGTGGCTCTACCCTTTTTTTCTTTAGGTCTGGCATCTGATGTCTAGCCTCTTCTGAAAACCACTTACTTCTTATAATACAACGACAAAAACTCCGGCAAATGCCGCAGTGCTGCCAATTCCCGGTAGGTGGCCCGGGCCTCGCCGGCCGGATATCCGAAGTAAACTTTGCCACCCTCCAGGTCTTTAGATACTCCGGATTTGGCCAATACGACGGCTTTGTCACCAATGTTTAGGTTTTGGGCAATACCCACCTGGCCGTACAACACCACTTCGTCGCCCACTACCGTATTACCGCCAATGCCCACCTGACCGGCAAACAGGCACCGCTTGCCAATCTGCACGTCGTGACCGATGTGCACCTGAGCGTCGAATTTGGTACCGGCACCGATGATGGTATCACCCGATACGCCTTTATTAATAGTACAACCGGCACCGATGTCCACATCGTCTTCGAGAATAACGCGTCCTCCGGAACGCCATTTCCGGTAACCCGCATCAGTGCGTTTGAAGTAGAAAGCCTCCGTCCCAATCGTGGAGCCCGACTGCACAATGACCCGCTCCCCGATAATGGTGTATTCGGCAATGGTGGTATTGGCCATGATGTGGCATTCGGGGCCAATCACCACGTGCGGCCCCACCACGACATTGGGTTCCAGAATAGCGGAAGGGTGAATCTCGGCCGTGGGATGGATAGTCTGTTGCAGTGGCTGATATGGCCGATGAGCCAATATCAGATCATTATAGGCTTCGAAAGGCTCGTCGCACAGCAGAAGGGCCTTACCTTCGGGAGCCTCCACCCGTTCGTTCAGGATGATGATGGAGGCGCCGGATTGGAGCGATTTGTTGAAGTACTTTTTGACATCAACAAAGGTCACATCACCGGGTTCTACCTGGTGGATCTCATTGATACCCGTAGCTTTCAGACTATCATCGCCGATCAGTTCGGCATCCATAAGCCTGGCGAGTTCAGTAACGGGGATAGGATTGGGAAACTTCATGAAACGGGAGCTGTTTTACCAGATAATGTGAATCCGTACAAAAGTACAGTATGCCGGTTGGAATCATACAATTTTTTATGGAACGAAAAGGATACGGCTACGTTCGAGTGCCGGAAACCAGAGAAGAATTTCACTTTCGTGAAAAAGCACTGTTGGAACCCGTCAAAAAGGGAGACCGGGTTGTTTTTGAGATCAAAGAAAATAAACAAGGACTATTTGCGGTGCATATTCGAAAAACGAACGAATAAATCTTGGATTTTACCAATATGTCTTTGAACATCAATTAGTTAGTATCGTTGGAGAGAAAATTGTCATTATGAGATTCTTCCCAACGAAACCACTAATACTACTATTTAGCATTGCCTTTTTTGCGGTAGCCTGTGATTCTCAACCCGCTCAGGATGAAGCCAACGCTACGGAAGACGAAGGGCAAGCCCAGGAAATTGCCGAACGCATTGAAGAAGTCGCCTTCGAAGGGACACTGCCCTGCGCCGATTGTGAAGGCCGTCAGGTTACCCTGCGCCTGAAAACAGAAGAACCCGTCTTTAATATGGAAACCATATACGTAGGTAAGTCGGATTCTGTATACACCCAGGATGGAACTTTTGACATCCAAAAAGGCTACGAAGAAGATACCGAAGCCATGGTCTATATTCTGAACCCCAAAGACGCTGATCGCCGGCAGGTCTTTCTGCAGACCAGCGAAAATCCAAATAGTCTCATCCAGTTGGATGATAATATGAAACGACTACGCACCAAATTACCCAATGAATTGATTCGGGAAACCGAATAACACAAAATAACTGCCTGTTGTAAGCCAGCTACCATTTATTCCGGTGGCTGGCTTTCTTTTTTGCCGAAAGGCAAGGCAGCGAGAACCTGTCGAAAAAGAGGTTGCTCCAATCGATACAATAAAACCATGCATCCCACCAATATTAAGGTGTTGAACAGGAGCGTTGCCACCAGCCCGCTACCCCAAACGGCCTGGCCGGCATCGGCCAGGAAATAACCACTCCCTGCCACCAGGAAATACAAGACCATGCGTGGAATAGGATAGGGAATGGGGTAGTGTTTCTGGCCGGTACTATAGCTGGCGTAAGCCATAAAACCATAGCACACCAGGGCCGCAACCGCCGGGCCGTAGTAGCCTATCCGGGGTATGAGCACCAGATTCAGCACTATGGTAATGACTGATCCGCCCAGAGCAATATACCCGCCCAGGTCGGTGCGATCGGATAATTTGTACCAGACCGAAAAATTGTAAAATAAGCCCAGGCATACGTAGCTCAGTAGCAGGAAGGGTACAATGCCAAGACCAACGTGCATGTCGGGGTCGATCAAGTATTTAAAGATGTCGATATATAGCATGATCCCCAGGAAAGCCAGGGCTCCCACCAGGGTGAACGCCTGGCCAATGCGGGCGTAAGTTTTTTTGGCATCAGCCTTATCGGCATGCCGAAAAAAGAAGGGTTCCGCCGCGTAATTAAAGGCCTGGGTAAACAGGTTAATGAGAATGGCCAGCTTGGCGCATCCGCCATAAATACCGGCCATGGCCTCACTGACGGCCTTATCTGGGTCACCGATGGCTCTCAGTAGTGGTATACCCAATAATTGATTGACCACCCCCGCAATGCCCGCTATCAGCAGGGGGCCGGCATAGCGAAGCATGCGTCGCCATAATGCTGCGTCGAATCGGAAACGCACATGGCGATAAGCGGGCAACAGACAAAGGAATACGCCCAACGAAGCCAGCAGATTAGCGAGAAAAACGTAGCCCAGTCGCTTTTCGTCGTCATAATACGCCTGAAACCAGGGTAACACTTCCAGTAAAAAGAAGATACATACAATGTTGATCACAATGCCCAGCACCTTGAAGGCCGCAAATAGATAGGGACGGTTTTCGAGGCGCAGACGAGCAAATGGTATAGCTGCCAATGCGTCAAAGGCAATGATCAGCACGAAATAGCGGATGTACTCCGGGTGATCCTGGTAATCAAGACCACGGGCAATGGCATTGGATGCACCCAATAACACCAGGCAATACAGCAGTGTGGTGCCCAGCAAGGATAAGCTGGCCGTGGAAAAGGTGAGGTTGCGATCATCCAGTTTGCGACCGTATCGGAAAAAGGTGGTTTCCATACGGTAAGTGAAGAGTACTAACAGCAACGCAGCCCAGGCATAGAGGTCGGAAAACTGCCCGTATTCCTGATTGGTGAAGGCGCGGGTGAGATAGGGAGTCAGTACGACAAAGTGCAGCAAGCGTCCGAGGATACTACTCAGTCCGTAGATGGCTGTTTCCCCCGCTAGTTTTTTTAGTACCGACATAGACACAGATCAGGCAATAAGGCTCAAAAATAGTTGATTTCTTTTGGGCTTGGTAAAATCGCCTTAATTTAGCCGCATTCAAGAAGAAACTTATGATAAACATTGATCTCCTCCAAAAGATTTGCCTTACGCCCGGTGCTCCCGGTTTCGAGCAACGAATCCGCGAACTGGTCATCCGGGAAGTTACCCCCCTGGCCGATGAGGTGCGAACCGATGCCATGGGCAACGTAATAGCTATTAAGCAAGGTAAAGCCCGCAAGCGGGTTATGGCTGCCGCCCATATGGACGAGATCGGTTTTATCGTAACCCACGTGGATGAAGATGGTTTTGTACGCTTCCATACCCTGGGCGGCTTCGATCCCAAAACCCTCACTTCCCAACGCGTGATCGTGCATGGAAGAGAGGATTTGATTGGTGTGATGGGCTGCAAACCCATTCACCTTATGAAGCCCGAAGAGCGCAATAAACAAATCCCCATCTCCGAGTATTACATCGACCTGGGTATGCCTTACGAGGAGGTCATAAAACTCGTAGAAGTGGGTGATCCCATCACCCGGGAACGCGAACTCATTGAGGTGGGCCACTGCGTGAATAGCAAATCTCTTGATAATCGTGTGTCTGTGTTTATTTTACTGGAGACACTTCGTGAATTAAAGGAAGAAACCCTGCCCTACGACTTCTACGCCGTCTTCACAGTCCAGGAAGAAGTGGGGCTGCGGGGAGCGATTTCCAGCGCTCACCACATCAATCCTGATTTCGGCTTTGGCCTTGACGTGACCATCGCTTTCGATGTGCCCGGTGCTCAGCCTCATGAAATGGTTACTCGCCTGGGTAAAGGAGCCGCTATCAAGGTGATGGATGGGTCCACTATCAGCGATTACCGCATGGTTAAATACCTCAAGCAGCAGGCTGATCAACACGATATTGCCTGGCAGGCAGAGGTGTTACCTGCGGGAGGAACTGACACCGCCGGTATCCAACGCTACGGTAAAAATGGTGCCATTACCGGTGCCATATCCATTCCCCTGCGCAATATGCACCAGACTATCGAGATGGCCCACAAGCAAGACATACGCTACTGTATTGATCTGCTCAAAGTGGGCGTGCAATACCTCGACCACTACAATTGGGACTTCGATAATACCGACGGGCGTAAACCGGTTCGGGCGGTGGAAGATGATCTCTTTTAGTCATGTCTGTTTCTGCCACTGATCGCTACGGCTCCCTGCACCAGAGCTGGCAATGGTGGTTGGTTCTTTTCCTGATGTCGATTCCTACCTGGTCGATGTACGATCGCCTGTTCAGCGTTCTGCTTTCACCAGCCTCTTTGCCGAACTGGATGGTGGCAATCCTGGTCCTCACCCAGGTGGTTCTTATGGGCTTGAGTATTCCCTGGTTTCTAAGGCGCTTATTGGTAATGCCTGTTATATTTCGCGGTGGCCTGGTGGTTATGCTGATTGGAATATTAGTTTCGGGCTTTTTCATATTGTTTCCCCTGGCTGATTCCGGCGAGCTCGGCTTTGTGAGCGACCGGGATGAAGCGCTGGACATAGCCGTTCGTCAGTTATGGCAGGGCCAAAACCCCTACAATTGCCGTGCGGTAGGCGGTGTCCATCGGGGCTGCCCGCAGGAGGGCAATATTATTGCTCCCTTACCTGGTGGCATTATGCTGACTATGCCCTTTGTAGCGCTGGGTGGAAGTGCAGGTGCCTCATTGGCGGTGCTGATGATTGCACTGCTGGTGCTTTGGCGCACCTATCGCTCTGTTTCGCTACTCTGGGCTTTCCTGATGTTGTTACTGGCCGGTATGCCGACCATTCTTGCCGAGATCTTCACGGGGGGTGACCACCTGGCCAATGCGCTGTGCGTCACCCTCGCTGCCTGGTGGTGCCTGCGGACGAAAGAATGGCGTGAGGCCCTGCTGGCAGGTGCTCTTTTGGGACTGACCCTATCCTGGCGAGCGCCTTTTTTACTGATGGTTATTCCTGTTTTGGTGGCTTTCGCCAAAAAGGGGAGGCCCCGGAATTGGTGGATTGCCGGCGTAGCAGCAGTAGTCACCTTTACGGTTGTCTCCTTACCATTCTATTGGTGGGATCCCGTTACATTTGGGCCGTTGCAGACGCAGGGGAAGCTGGATGGTTTTGCGCAACTGCTGCCCAATGCTACTGTCTGGGCTCTGATTTCCGCAATCATCGTAGGTGTTTGGACGGGAAGGCAGGCAAAGGATGACGCCGGTTTGCTCATAGCCACAGGCTGGACGGTAGCCATACCCTTTCTTTGGGCCGTGGTACTGGAAAGCATCGACCGGGGATACCCTACTGCATCCTTTTTTGGCTGGTACTTGCTGATGCCAGCCAGCGTGATCGCATTTGGATACGTGTTGCGATTATTTGATCAGGAAGAGCCTCTTGTTAATATGCCTTCCGGCAAAAATCCGGTGAACGAATGACCGGAACGCCTGTTGTACGGAAAACAACGATTATGTGGAAAGAAGAAAACAATCAACTCGTAGCCAGCTTTACATTTAAGGATTTCACCGAGGCCTTCGCCTTTATGACCGAGGTGGCCTTTCATGCCGAAAAGCAGCAACACCACCCCAACTGGACTAACGTATACAATACCGTTACCTTTCATCTGAATACCCACGATGCCGGAGATAAGGTAACCCAGAAAGATCATGAGCTGGCTAAAGCCATTGATGGCGTCTACGCTAAATTTTCCGGTTAATATGGCCGGGCCTTGACAGGCTGTATTTGGGAAAAGTGGTAGAAACGACTAGTTTTCCACCCGAAAACACACCCAATATGCAGCCTGTCAGCAAACTCCCCTCCGTCGGGACGACAATCTTTTCCGTCATGTCCCGTTTGGCCGCCCAAAATGAGGCCATCAATTTATCACAGGGTTTTCCCAATTATTCCTCTGACCGGCATCTGATCGATCTGGTCACCCACCATATGCAAGCCGGTCACAACCAGTATGCGCCCATGCCGGGTTTACCCCTTCTGCGGCAACGCATCGCCGATAAACTACAACGATCCCATGGCATCACCGTGGATCCCGACGAAGAGATCAATGTCACTGCCGGGGCGACCCAGGCGATCTTTACGGCCCTTTCCGTACTGATCCACGCTGGTGATGAAGTGATTACCTTCGAACCGGCTTACGACGCTTATCGTCCCGCCATTGAGCTGTTCGGTGGCACCCCCGTCATTTACCAATTGGAGGGGCCTGATTTTACCATTGACTGGCAGAAGGTCGGCAAGCTCATTACGCCCCAAACCCGATTGATCATCGTCAATACGCCCCATAACCCAACGGGCACCATCCTTACCGCCCGTGATATGGAAGCTTTGCAGGGGATAGTAGCTGGTTCTGATATCTGGGTGCTCAGTGATGAGGTATACGAACACCTGATCTACGATGCGGCTACGCACGAGTCTATCCTGCGTTACCCGGAGCTGAGGGAGCGGGGCATTGCCACCTATTCCTTCGGCAAAACCTTCCACAACACCGGCTGGAAGATCGGCTACGTGGTGGGGCCACCTGCTTTTCTGGCCGAATTTCGCAAGGTGCACCAGTACAATGTCTTCGCGGTGAATACCCCCATGCAATACGCCCTGGCGGATTACCTGGCCGATGCCGATACTTACGAAGGGCTACCCGCATTCTACCAACGCAAGCGCGATTTTTTTACCAACCTTATGGCACAGACGTCCTTAAAGCCGGTCCCCTGCCGCGGCACCTACTTCCAGTGTTTTGAATACGGCCACCTGAGCGACGAATCGGATATGGATTTTGCTTCCCGCCTCACCAAAGAGTACGGAGTAGCGGCCATCCCCGTGTCGGCCTTCAATGCCAGCGGCCGCGACGATAAGTTGATACGTTTGTGTTTTGCCAAAACGGAGGAGGTCCTGGAAGAGGCGGGGAAACGGTTGGGGAGGTTGTGAGGGGGCAAGGTTCAAGGTCCAAGGTCCAAGGTTTACGGTTTACGGCTCACGGTCCACGCTGCACGGTTTACGGCGCTCTGCGCAAATATACCGCTTCCGAAAAGGTTTGGTGCTTTGCCAAACCTTTTCACGCGAGTATAAGGGCAGAATGACAAAAAAAACGTATAGCCGAAGTAGCTCGGCTCAGGCGAGTCGTTTTGGTCGCTTCCTTCTCCTCGTTCCCTCAAGTCCCTCACGGTCTCCAGTTGGCAATGCTCCCCCACCTTCGTTAAAACTAAGGCGGGGATGGTCCGTGTAATATGGTTCGCCGCATGGGACGATAGGATAACCACTAAAGTGGTTTATTTTTAATGGTGGCCTTATAAATATCCCACCGCTAAAGCGATGGGCTGATGTGTTCACCCTTCTGACCTCTGATTTCTGACCTCTGATTTCTGACCTCTGACCTCAATCCCTCTTGACTTTATAAAATAAAAGTTGAATATTGTCAGTAATTGATTGCGTAACACATTATATATCCGTGACACAGCACGGGTAAACAGATAAAATTTTTTTGTTTCTGAACGCAATCAATGGCTTATGACTACCACCCTGTGTATTCAACACACTTTTTTTCCGTTTCCTTATTGCAGTCAGTGGTATCTGAATAGCCCGCATTAGCGAGGTCATTCGTTTACTTGATTTATCATTGTCTACCCTATTGTTGATCAATGGGAAAAAACTATCCCCGCCTATGGCGGGAGTATTTTCTCACGTATAAATTGATTAACAATGAAATATTTTTTAGTAGTCATGCTGTTGTGTGTGACTCCACTATTATCGAGTGCGCAACTATATTGTGCGGGCACTAGCCCATCGGATGCAAAGGATTGTCGATATTATGTTCATTTAACTTACTACGAAGACACCGGCGAGATAGTTGATTGCCAGGTGATCAAAAAGGTATGCAAAGGATCATTGGAATATGATTACGGAGGTGGAAGTGGGTTGGTGATAGATGCCGTTCCGCTTGATCGACCAAATTGTCAGTTCAAGCACAATATTGTGTTCAAAGAGCATGATCCTGATGGGTTTATTTTGACTTTGGATGATGCTGAGCCGAATATTTCTGAAAACTTTAGCTGCCAGGGTTACGTCGAATGCGAATCATGGATGACCTCCAAAACTTATTCATATGCTGCTGCTGCGCGAAGAATTCGTAATGAGGTATGCAGAGTTGGGGAAATCTATTATGCTACATCAAAGGTTATTGACAAAGGGTCAAATGCATCTATTTATAAGTCGAAGCTTAAGTCACAATATATTTTTGCAATTCAATCCCGAATAACTGCTGGTCTTTCTATCGGATGGGGGAGTTGGTCTGTTCCTTTGTTTACAAATAATAGGTTTGTGGAGGAAAAGCCAGTTAGGTACAGCTTTTTACCAGTTGGGTGTCGCCCTCCGGGTAAGGGTGATTATGAAGATCAAAATTATTTCAGACACTAAACTAAAATTATGAAAGCTTTACAAATAGTATTCATCTGCCTTAGTATTCTTTTTGCATGTAGTTGCAATAAGAAAAATACTTCTTTTGATGATGGTGATATTCAGGCTAAAAAAGAATTAATAAAGTCGATAGTCGAGGAGTATGGTTTGCCTGCAAATGACGTTGAATTTAATGAGTATTTTACTCAAGATGTGGAAGAACTTTCTATGGAGGTGATTGAAGAAAAAGTCCGTACCATCCTGGATGAAGAACTTCCCAAGGCAAGGAATCGGCAGAAACTAATAGATTGGGGAACCGAATTGATAGTGGTGAGAGGTAAGGAATTAGAGTCTAAACTTGCTAATGCTACCAGTGAAAAGGACTCTTTGTTGATCATGCTGGAATACCCTGATTTGGTCACCTTCCACGACTCTACTGATTTACGCCGCGTAGGCATCATCAAATAAACCAAAAACCCCGGTTGCCATCAAAAGCAACCGGGGCTCTTTTACCACTGTAAACCACGCTGAAAATAGTGAGGCTGGTGTTCGCGTACGCGAACACCAGCCTCACTATTTTCAGCAAGCTTTAATAAGCCCGGACGTTCTTTTTCTCCATATAATTAATAAACGCCCGGTTCACCACCCGGTTACCACCCGGTGTGGGATAGTTACCGCTGAAGTACCAGTCGCCCTTATTGTTGGGGCAGGCGGCGTGGAGGCCTTCGATGGTCTGGTAGATGATCTTCACCTTGGGTTTGATATCGGCCGGACGGATGATCTCTGCGATCTTATCGGAGACTTCTACATAGGAGAACTCATCATACAGTGCCTGGACCTCATTGGTGATTTCCTCCTTGGGCTTATGCTCCTGCGCTTTGCAGCGGTCGTAGGCTTCTTCCAGGAGGTATTCTTTATTGTTCTCGCGCAAGAGGGCCACCAGGGCGCGAAAGGCTACGAATTCGTTCATCTTCGACATGTCGATACCGTAGCAGTCCGGGTAGCGGATCTGTGGTGCCGAGGAAACGACGATGATCTTCTTGGGGTGCAGGCGGGAAACGATCTGCAGGATACTATCCCGCAGGGTGGTGCCGCGCACGATGGAGTCATCGATCAGTACCAGCGTATCGACCTCATTTTCCACAATGCCGTAGGTGACATCGTAGACGTGCGATACCAGGTTACCCCGGGAAGTGGTATCGGCGATAAACGTACGTTGCTTGGCATCCTTGGCCACGATCTTTTCGATGCGGGGTTTCATGGAGAGTATCTTCTGTAGCTTCTTGGGTTTGAGCTTATCTTCCTCGACCAGTTTCAGGATGCGTTCCTCTTTGATGCGATTCATGCGGTCTTGGAGGCCGTGCATCAAGCCGAAGAAGGCCGCTTCGGCCGTATTGGGCACAAAGGAAAAGACCGTGTGCTCGAAGTCGTATTTTACCGCTTTCAGGATCTGATCGGTCAATTGCTCACCGAGGCGTTTGCGCTCCAGGTAGATGTCGCGGTCGGTACCCCGGGAGAAGTAAATGCGCTCGAAAGA
>JASBTH010000148.1 GCA_030148525.1 Saprospiraceae bacterium
GCCATCCGGATTATACAGCGGATGGGTCGGGTTCCACTGCAGGGCATTACCGATCAGGCTACCCCGGAAACCCGCGTTCGTACTTACGGAAGGGGCATCTTCATTCGTGCGTGAAGCGATCAGGTTGAAGTCCATACTGATCCGGTCGTTGTCCATGAATTTGTACCGACCAGAGATATTTGCACTCAAACGATTCAACTCATTTCCTTTGACAATACCTTCCTGATCAAAATACCCGAGAGAAACGCGATAGTTTCCTTTTTCGGAACCTCCACTTACGGCTACCGTGTGGTTATTCACGACACCGGTACGGGTAATTTCGTCAAAAGCATCCACGCTCTCACCAAAATCACCAGATGTCAATCCATATTGTTGAAGGGCATCCCGGTATTCATCACCGGTCAGTACGTCATACTTTTTGAGTACACCTGAAAACCCAAGGGAGGTATTTACATTCACGCGGGGATCGCCGGTTTGGCCGCGCTTGGTGCTGATCAGTACCACACCGTTGGCACCTCGTGAACCATAAATAGCAGTAGCCGAGGCATCTTTCAATACCTGGATAGACTCAATATCGTTCGGGTTCAGGTAATTAAGCGGGTTAGACGGTGGCGTATTACCAAGGTCTCCGGCATTCGTACCCGGCTTGGTAGAAGCACCGGTCAGCTGTACACCATCCACCACGAAGAGTGGTGAATTACCAGCCCGAATGGACGCGTTACCACGAATGCGTACGGTAGTAGCACCACCCGGCTGGCCGGAGTTGTTTACCACCTGTACACCAGGGGTACGACCCTGAATCAATTGATCAGGAGCGACGATAACACCTTGGTTAAAGTCTTTCTCATCCAGAGATGCCACCGAACCGGTCAGGTCTCGTCGGCGTTGGGAACTATATCCCGTTACTACAATTTCGTCGAGTGTTTCACCGGCTCTCAACGCAATATCCAGGGTGTTGGAAGCACCAACAGTGACCGTTTGCGAAGTATAACCAGTGTAGGAAAACTCGAGTTGGGTGGCGTCGGCGGGAAGATCAATAGAATACGATCCATCGATATCAGTTACCGCACCAGAACTGGTGCCAACCACCAATACGTTTGCGCCAATCAGTGGATCCCCGTTCTCGGCATCTGTTACCACACCGGTAATGGTGCGTTGTGCCAAAGCCATGTTACAGAATAACATAGCCGCAACGAGCAATACCCACTGCGGGCATTTGTCGACTCTAAGTTTCATACAATATCCAGTTTGATTAAGTAAATTACTAGTTAAGTATACATGCACACTGTTCAGCATCAACTAAATGACCTAAACAGTGGACGATTATCCAATGTGCGTGCTCTTATGTCTGGGTTTGTACGAAAACTAGCGTCTGTGTGTGGCTTTTCGCGGGGTCAATTGGTGTGTGTTATACACTAACTACCAATGATTAAAAGTCACAATAATGTTTGAAAAAAACAAGAATAGGTTGAAAGTTTTTCCAAAAAGAGGACTTAGCCAAACAAAATTGCGATTTAACTATTTGACCTTCGCTATATTAACTAAACGTAAAGTTTCTGTCAATCGACTGACAGTGATTTTCATTGGGTTAGCTGGTTTTAAACAATTCGTCACTTAGATTTGCTATGAATGGTACTCTATGGTACCACAGGCATTATACAATACTCTGTAATCTAAGTTATTTGAAAATATGGGTAGGGCATTTTGGTAAAAGACAAGGCGCATATACAAGAGTGGGGTGAAGGGGCCCTACTCTTGTATCCAAGCATCCGTACGGACGCTCCCGACCACCAACGAGGTATTTTGCCGAAAGGCACAGCCAGAAATCAAAGTAACTTAGGTTACAGAGTATTCAAGTTCCACACCGACCCCATTATCACTCACTACCATCCTGCACTAATGCATGCACTTACCAACCCGACAACCCACATATGAGATACTTATTGATGTTAATTTTGTGGTTAGGCGCGACTTGCTGGCACACCTCTGCGGCTCAGCGGGGGTCAGACCTGTACATTCCCGCAGCCAAGCAGGGTAAGGTGGAGATTCCATTTGAATACGAAAATAACTTCATCGTCATCGAGGTTATCTTCAATCGCATCTTTCCGCTCCGGTTCATCCTCGACACTGGTGCCGAGCACACTATCCTGACCAACCGGGAGATTACCGACATGCTGGCCATTGACTACCAGCGCCGGTTTACCATCCTCGGAGCCGACATGCAAACCGAACTCTATGCTTACCTCGTCCGGGGCATACAGATGGAAATTCAGGATATGGATTTTCTGAACCGATCCATACTGGTACTGGAGGAAGACTATTTCCGCTTCGATCAATTTGCGGGCATCAACGTGCACGGTATTATCGGTGCCGATATGATACGCCGCTTCGTGGTTGAGATCAATTATCGCCGCAAAACCGTCACCTTTCACGATCCGCGCCGTTTTAACGAGCGGCGGGTAACTGATTTCACGGTCCTTCCCACCGATTTCCACCGGGGTAAGCCCTATATAAGTACCTATACCCGCCTGGCCAATAACCAGGAAATCAATACCAAGCTACTGATGGATACCGGAGCTAGTATATCCTTATTACTATATACCGACACGGATACTTTGCTCAGCTTGCCCGAAAAGGTGATCCCCGGTTCATTAGGTATGGGCCTGGGCGGGTCACTCGACGGCTACATGGGCCGGGTCGATCAATTCCGGTTGGATGAGGATATTGTCTTCCGGGAATTGATCACCAATTTTCAGGAGTTACACCCCAATGCCGATAGTACTTACCTGAATGACCGCAACGGGATCATCGGGAATCGGTTACTGAATCGTTTCACGGTAATCATTGACTACATCAGGGGGCGCGTTTACCTACGGCAGGTAGAGGACCTGCAGGAGGATTTCGCATTTGATAAGAGCGGGCTGGTCATGCGGGCTTTTGGCGCAAGCCTGAATAATTTTGAAGTATTCTACGTAATCCCCGGCAGTCCGGCTGATGAAGCAGGGCTGAGGAAGGGCGATGAATTGGTACGCATCAACTGGCTCCCCGCCTTCTTCTTTAATATGGAGGGAATTACCTCCAAACTTAGTAAGCGGGAAGGGAAAAAAATACGGCTGGTGGTAAAAAGGAATGGAGAAAAAATGCGTTTCACCTTCCTACTGCGGGATTTGTTGTAGCCTGGCAGGCATGACGGGTTCCGAACCAGGACCTCAACCTTCAGCTACAAAACGCCTCATCTTCAATGCTTAGCAAAAGATGGTTTGAGGTAGTATATTTGAATATCTGCGAATTGGGCTTTCAAAATACCTGTGGATGTCTTATCTTTGCACCTCCAAAATAAGAGTATAACAATCCATTTAAAGTATTAACACATGTTCGCAGTTGTAACCATAGCTGGTCAGCAATTCAAAGTTGAGGAAGGGCAGGAGCTTTTCGTCCACCAGCTACAGGCCGCGGAAGGTGACAAGGTTGATTTCGACCAGGTACACCTCATTGACCGCGATGGTAAAGTAGAACTGGGCAAACCGGTTTTGAAAGCCAAAGTGAATGCGACCGTACTAGGTCACCACAAAGGAGACAAAGTCATCGTCTTCAAGAAGAAACGTCGCAAAGGATATCGCGTGAAAAATGGTCATCGCCAGCGTTTCTCCAAAATTCGCATTGAAAGCATTGCTTAACTGCGATCCATCCTGATTTTTTGAACGTAAAAACAAATTGTCATGGCACATAAGAAAGGTGTAGGTAGTACGGATAATGGCAGGGATAGTAAAAGTAAACGCCTAGGTGTTAAACTATTCGGTGGCCAGGAAGCCAAAGCCGGAAACATCATCATTCGTCAGCGTGGTACTAAATTCCACCCCGGCGAAAACGTATATAAAGGAAAAGACTTTTCGCTACACGCTGCTATCGATGGCACCGTCCACTTCCGTCGCAAGCGCAATAATCGCACCTACGTTTCCGTATTGAATGAAGCGGAATACGCAGCCATCATTGGTGCTTCCCCGGCTAAACCCACTGCAAAAGCAGCTGAGCCGGTAGCTAAGAAAGCAGAGAAAAAAGCAGCTCCGAAAGCGGAGAAAAAGGAGGCTCCTAAGGCAGAGAAAAAAGAAGCTCCCAAGAAGGAAGCCAAACCAGCAGCAAAAGGTAAAACGGCCAAGATTGAATTGCCTTCCGGCAAAAAGATCAAAGTTGACGACCTGAAAGTTGTAGAAGGTATCGGACCTAAAATCGAAGGCCTGCTCAACGATGCAGGTATCAATACCTGGGCTGATCTGGCAAATGCTGACCAGGAAAAGGTACAAGGCATTCTGGACGAGGCCGGCCCTCGTTACCGCATGCACGACCCCGGCACCTGGTCAAACCAGGCCAAACTCTGTGTAGAAGAGAAATGGGCCGAACTGGAAGAATACCAGGATAAACTTAAGGGCGGTAAAGAGTAAAGGTATTCCTGCGCTCTCGCACCTTAAATATCAAATAAGATCATATGCAAAGGGTTCAGATTTAATCATCTGGACCCTTTTCTTTTGTCTGCCCCCTTTTTTGCCTCCCGGAACTTTAGTATATTTAGGAGCACAAACTGATCCTCCCTCCGGATCGCCTTTCATAACCAAATAGCTGTTCTAGCCGTATACTACGTAAACAGTACCTGCGTACTGCCTTTCGGCGTTTATAACCTTTCTACAGCTATCCATCATGCTTACAAATGAAATGTCGGACGTAATTTGATTTGGCAGTATACCAAATCTATCCGTTCGGCATGATCTGACTTAAGAATGGCACTCCATTCCCGGGCATCTACGATCGTCCCCTCTTCGTCCTTAGATGCCCGGGAATTCATCTTGGTAAACCTCCGGTTTGACCGGAAAAAGATATTGATGCATGGCACGTACATTAAGCAGCGCCCTGGTGGTCGTTGGCATTCTTCTGCCTTTTTTCACCTTCGGACAAGCTCCCATCCGCATTGGCGGAGGGAATACTGGTGGCGTACAGGTCAGAAGCAGTGACCAACAACAATACGATCCCGAAACGACCCTCAACGGACTGGGTAAACAACCAAACCTGTCGGCTGCCTCGCGCTTTCTGGGGCAAGCTACGCTGGGGGCGGATTACGAGACCATCGTAGCTGCTTCGCAAATGGGGTACGCTGAATGGCTGAACAATCAATTCGAAACGCCGAGAGCCTTCTACCTGGAAGACCTCACTAAGCAATTGACAGCAACCGCCCTGGATTCAGCCATCACCAGGGGTGAAGACCCCAACCGGGTCGAACCCCGCCTCCATTATTGGCATACCGCCTGGTGGCAATATACGATGACCTCACCCGACCTGCTCCGTGCGCGGGTCGCCCTGGCCCTCAGTGAGATTTTTGTCATTTCGGAAGTTCCCGAACTCGGCGAACGGCCATTGGCCCTTGCCAATTACTACGACATGCTGCTGGATCATGCCTTCGGTAATTACCGGGAACTCCTGGAGGCAATAACGCTACACCCCGCAATGGGGATCTACCTCACTCACGTCAATAACCCCAAAGCAAATCCTGCCCTGAATCGCTTTCCCGACGAAAACTACGCCCGGGAAGTCATGCAACTTTTTTCCATCGGCCTGTACATGCTCAACCCCGATGGCTCCTACATCCTCGATGAAAAAGGGCTACCGGTCCCGACCTACAACAATGAAAACATCCAGGAACTAGCCAAGGTATTCACGGGGCTCTCCTTTGGCGATAATTACCTCTTTGGTCAGGAAGCCCTGAGCGAGCAAAGCTACCTCCACCCCATGTGGATGTTCAACAGCTGGCACGAACCGGGGGCCAAGGTATTGCCACTCGGGGACACCATCCCCGACCGGAATCCGGTAGACGGCATGGCTGACCTCCACGATGCACTCGACCACCTGGCTAATCACCCCAACGTCGGTCCCTTTATCGGTCGGTTGTTGATTCAGCGATTGGTAAAGTCCAATCCCTCTCCCGAATACATCGCCCGGGTGAGTGCCGCCTTTGCCGATAACGGAAATGGAGTGCGCGGAGACCTGAAGGCGGTGATACGCGCCATTTTACTCGATCCGGAAGCCCGTGATTGTTACTATGTCAATGATCCCTGGCAAGGAATGCTGCGGGAGCCACTCGTCAGGTATACGCAATTATGCAGGGCTTTTAATGCCGGTAGTGAGGATGGATTATACCGGAACCGAATGGATGACTTCTACCGGGCTACCTTCCAGCGGCCACTGGCCTCCCCCAGTGTATTCAACTTTTTCCAGCCCGATTACCAGCCCATCGGCCCGGTAGCAGATAACAACCTCGTAGGACCAGAATTCCAGATCACCAACTCGGTATCCATTACCGGCTACGCCAATTTGTTACACCAATGGCTGGTATTCAACAAGGAAGTCATGGAATTTCGTTCGATTGCCGGTGAGAAAAAAACCGACCAACTCCGGATCTATCTGGACCTGGCTGAAGAGATTGAGATGGCTGAAAACGGGCAGCTCGCCCAGGTGATCGAGCGATTCAACCTGGTCCTGGCGCACGGTCAGTTGTCCGAAACCAACCGTCAGCTCATTCTCAATACGGTTAATGCCATGGAAACCGAAGACCCGGAAGACCAATTGCGGTTGGCCCTCTTTTTCATAATGGTGTCCCCGGATTACCTGATCTTGAAGTAACCCTATGCCCCTTTAATTCTGCAAAGACAAAAAACGAACTCCATGCCAAAGCCACTATCCCGTCGTCGTTTTATCGGACAAGCCAGTTGTGCCGCCCTGGGCAGCACAACGCTGCTATCGTCCCTTGCCAGCCTGATGGGTACCAATAAATTAATGAGCACCTCTCTGGAGGATCCCGGCGACTACAAAGCACTCATCTGCATCCTGCTTGCCGGTGGTAACGACAGTTTTAATATGCTGGTACCCCGCGGCGAGTCGGAATATGCTGAATATGCAGCCACCCGAACCGACCTGGCCCTTCCCCGGGAAAGCCTGTTACCCATTGATGCCCCCAGTCAGAGTAAGCAACTGGGCATTCACCCCAGCATGTCCCACGTACATCAATTGTACCAGCAGGGAAACCTGGCTTTCATGACCAATGTAGGTACACTGGTCGAACCCATTTCCAGCGAACAGGAGTTCCGATCAGGCCTCAAGAAACTGCCACTAGGCATTTATTCCCATTCCGATCAAATCCAGCAGTGGCAGACAGCCATTCCACAAAGCCGCGAGGCCATTGGGTGGGGAGGTCGTATGGCTGACCTGCTACAAGAGACGGATACCAATACGGGGATATCCATGAATATTTCCCTCTCTGGTCGCAATGTGTTTCAATCGGGGCAAAACACCCTCGAATATTCTATTAGCAACCGCGGAAACGGAGTGCAGGGAGTGGAAGGGTACAGCCGGTGGGATGGCAATCAAGGGTTTTTGACCGATCTGCGCGACGGAGCTTATAAGAATATGGTGGATCGCATGTACGCGAATGTTTTTGAGCAAACGGTAGGATCACTGACCAGCCAGACACTCGAGTCCATCGAATCCTTCGAAACCGCCATCCAACAGGTTGCCCCCTTTACCACCACCTTTGGTGAGCACTATTTGTCGCAAAATATGCGAATGGTCGCCCGCACCATTGCGGCCAACAGTCTGCTGGGTAATCGCCGGCAGACCTTCTTCATGACCTTTGGCGGTTGGGATCACCACAACGAAGTACTCAATAATCAGGAATATATGCTGGGGGTCGTCAGCCGGGCCATTGGCGACCTGTACACGGCCTTGGGCGAAATTGGTTTGGAGGAAAAGGTAACCACTTTTACTATCTCCGATTTTGCGCGAACCCTGACCTCTAACGGAAATGGGTCCGACCACGCCTGGGGAGGGAATGCTATCGTGGCCGGAGGGGCCGTAAATGGAGGTGATGTATACGGTGACTACCCTGACCTCTACGTGAAGGACAACCCACTAATGGTTAGCCGACGGGGCAATTTGATCCCCACCACGGCCGCTGATGAATTCTTTGCCGAGTTGATCCTTTGGTTTGGGGTGTCTCCCAACGACCTGTCGATCATTCTGCCCAATATCAACAATTTTTATTCGCCCAACTCCCGGCAGGCTCCGCTGGGCTTCATCCGTTAACCCTACGATCCATGCGACTACTATACCTATTCATCCTGCTTTCCTTCAGTATTACGGGGTTGGCCCAAACGCCGACCACGGACTGCCTGGGTGAACCCGGAACCCTTACATGGCGCATGTACGGGGACGTACGCGGTGTCAGTTTCGAAGGTATGCGAGTGGAACCTCACTATCCGCAAAGCCCCACCGTTACCAAGACGGTACACGCCATCCAGGCCCCGCGCAACTACTATGAGTACTTTATGGGCACTATGCAGGGTTTCCTGAGAGCACCAGAGACCGGATTCTATACCTTCAATCTGACCGGCGACGACGATTCAAAATTCCAGTTTACGCTTGGTGGCGCAGGTGATACGCTGACTACTCTGGCGGAGGTCGACGGGTGGACTGATCCGTACCAGCACGATAAATACGACTCCCAGACCTCGGATTCCGTATACCTTCAATCAGGTGCCTATTACTATTTCTGGACTGGTTATAAGGAGGGGCGTGGTGGTGACCACGCAACCGTTTTCTGGCGACGCCCTTCCATGCCCGATTCAGCTGAATGGGAAGTCATCCACTCGGAATACCTATTCGAGGATGCCTGTCTCGTGACCTGTGCGCCGGCAGGAACACCCTGTGACGACGGTGACCCGAATACCACCAACGATCAGGAGGATGGCAATTGCCACTGCCTGGGTATACCCGAAACCCTTTTCGATGACCCCTGTGTTGGGCCGGCTGGTTCGGTTCAGGCCTTGTACTACGATTCGGTCTACAGCCGCTATATTGACGACCTGTTGGTGAGTGAGCAGTTCCCCGGGGCTCCTGCTAAAAGTGAATACCTGAACGAACTCCGGGGTCCACTCAATCGGGGTGATAATTACGGTACCCGCCTGCGGGCCTGGCTGCGTCCGCCCGAGAGTGGATTCTATTCATTTAATGTGACGGGAGAGCACCAGGTTCGACTTTACCTGGGATACAGCGACAGCTTATCGTACGAACAAATGGAAATTGCCCGCCTGGACGATGAATCTGATCGGTCTGGATTTGACGAGGAACCAGGGCAAACATCAGAGCCCATCTGGTTGATTCAGGATCGATTGTACTACATTGAGGTGCTCCACCAGGATAACTGGGGCTGGGATTTTTACTCTGTTCACTGGAAAACACCTTTCTCTATTTCGGGCGACTGGCAAGTTATCGACGGACATTATCTTCATGCATATACCTGTGAAACGGCATGCGTTCCGGAGGGTACCATTTGCGACGACGGGAATCCACTCACCTTTAATGATCAATTCAATGCCGACTGTCAGTGCGTGGGAACACCGTGCATTGATGATGACTGCAGCAATAATCAGGACTACATACCCTACGCTTCCTGTGCCGACGAGGGTACCCATTCCAATCAACCCGGGGACAGCTGGTCGAGTTGCACCCCCGAACCGAGTCCAAACCCACTCCGGGGCAATAGTCATTGGATCGAATACGACCTGGGGGATATTTACTTGCTCGACAATCTCCACATCTGGAATTACAATGCAAGTAACAGCACGCACCGTGGCTTTAAGACGGTGGCCATTGATTATTCACTCGACGGTTCGGTTTGGATGGAGGCCGGTATATTCACCTGGGACGAAGCGACCGGACAGCCCGATTATACCGGGTTCGACGTTGATGCTCTGGCTGGTATTGGTGCGCGCTTTCTGTTGTTTACGGCCCTGGAAAATCACGGTGATGATTGCAGTGGATTAGCTGAAGTACAATTCGATGTATTCGATTGCCCGGATGCCGGGACGGCTTGTGATGATGGCGACCCATTCACGGCCAATGACCAGTACAATGAGTGGTGTAATTGTGAGGGGGCTCCGGAATTAAGTAATACTTGCACTACCAAGGATACCGTCATTACGGGGAACATCCCCTTTGGCCGGCATACTGCCCAGACCACCATTATTGCAGATGGGAAGCTGGCACCGGGGTCCAGAACCGTATTGATCGCCGGGGAGCGGATCACCTTTAAGCCAGGCTTTGCAACCGGACCGAACAGTGAATTACAGGCACTGATCATGGCGTGCGAAACGCCGGCTGAACCAACAACTTCGCTTCCTGAATCCGATGAACCAATGGTGCAAACCACTCCTCAACGGCCCATTGGTAAAATCGGGTTGCGCATACAGCCGAACCCGGCCCTGGCCAATAGCACCATTGCGTTTACCGTCCCCGAATCGGGGAAATATTCCCTGGACATTCGGACGGTTTCGGGGCGCCTGGTGCAGACACTGAGCCGCGATCAGCTTTTGCCGAAAGGCCGCTACGAAAAAGAACTCAATGTACAGCGAATGGCAGCCGGAGTCTACTTCGTGCATTTCACCTTTAAAGGACAAACATTGACCGACCGATTGGTCGTTTTGAGACCCTGATGCCATCAAACGTGTTCGAAATCGGTGGTTTTTACCCAACCAATTTCACCATTGACCAGGCGAACTTTCACCCATTCTCCGATCTGGTCCCGGATCTCCAGAGTGACGCCTGGCTCCAGCTGACGCCGGGCGTTGCTGCGTTCATCCGCAGCCTGGTACAAGGAAGGCTTACCCTCCACTACTACTCCCATGGTCCGGGATGTATCACTTTGGAAGGCAGTAAATGCTAATGCGATGGGTAAGACGGAAGAAACTAACAGGACAACACCGACCAGAAACGCTTTTTTCCGTTGCGGCCGTTGGGGAGCAGTACGCCAACGTGCCAATCCCGCGAATCCTCCCCAAACAATTAAGAGGCCAACGACTGCCCAACCATTAGAACCTAGCAACCGTTGCGCGCTTTTCCACCAGCTTAGTAGAAAAAACTCCGGAATGGGTACAATTGGTTCCGCAAACCCCTCCCGGATAAGCTCCATATTTTGGCGAAAGCCACGATCGGAAGGGGCTAAATCCAGCCCACGCTGGTAATTGAGGACCGCCATACCGGGGCGGTCTATCTGATACCAGGCATTACCCAGATTGTGGTATAAAGCCGCAGAATAATAGCCCTGATCCAGCAGGGCCTGGTATTGCTCGATTGCCGCCCGGTAATCGCCTGCCTGATAGGCTTCGTTGGCAGCCTGCATAGCTGTTCGCGGCGTAGCCTCAGCCAACAGGGAAGCCTGAACCAGGCAAATTATTAAAACGAGAAGTACACCTTTTTTCATAAGGGTTCTTTTTATTCCAGAAGCCCCGTGAACAGATCAAGTCGACTTCGGGGCCTTTCTTCCGTCAGCCATTTAAAGCCATTCAGGCGCAGGGTGTTATGATCGGCCTGTTCCATGGGAGTGATGCTGCTATCCGGCTGCTTGAAAAGCTTAATCCGTTCCACCTCATTGGCACCAAAATACAGCACCATCTCACTGCAGATAGTCTGGTTCACGCCGACATAACCTCCATCGTCATCCTTCGCGTAATAGATGGTTTCGGCATTACCCGACACATCCATCCGTCTGAGTTCATTATCGCGGAAGATAGCTTCAATGTACTTACCTTTGATCTGATTGAAAAACTGCCCGTCTGAGATATTTATAATAAAGGCATTTCCATGCAAAAAGATCCGGTCAATCTGCTCATTACGCAAGCGCATATAAATGGTATCGGCACTAAACTGGGACGTATCCGACCACAATACGGGATTTCCATAGAAGGCAAAAAGGGAGTCACCCATGTGATAGGTCACCGAATCACTGATAGCCTGTAAGTCACTTTTGTAGATACGGACATCGCGATAGGCCAGCAAAATACGGCTGGTGTCGGCTTCCAGAGAGTCGCTGGTAATGGTATCCACCGGTTGTCCGATCAGGGTGTCGGCCGCGAGGTACAGGGAGTCGCCCTCTGAAACCGTGATCAATTCCGGTCGTCCCAGCGGGCCGCCCATGGCTTTTAAATAATCGCGCTCGCGCTGGTAAATGGCGCTATCAGAGCGGATAGTCAGGTCGGCAGAAGTATCCCTCCAAACCACGCGACCAACGGCCTCACCGTATCCTCCATCGTCGCT
Source organism: Saprospiraceae bacterium (assembly GCA_030148525.1). Lineage (GTDB taxonomy): Bacteria > Bacteroidota > Bacteroidia > Chitinophagales > Saprospiraceae > DT-110. Next base: position 12,133 of record JASBTH010000148.1, read on the forward strand.
TTCCAGGAAATCGATCTGATCGGCAAGCAGTATCTGAGGGGCTTCGCTGACTTTAGAGCGCCCGCGGGTCGCATAGCGCCCCGTCTTCCCATCGTAGGTAATCTCTTCGGCCTCAATATCCTGGTCGGCATCCCGGTAACGGGCATTGCCCCGCATGTAGATACTCTCATCCGTTTCCCGGTACCGAATGAAATCGGCAATGGCCAATTGGGTAGAATCTTTGACCAGAGCATCTCCTTCCAGTTCGTATTCCCCATCCACTTCGGTGTACCGAATCAAATTGGCCGTTGCGCGTTGATCGGCCTTAACGTACTGAGCATTCTGAGCAAATTCAGCCTGGCCGTTTTTCGTGTCGTAAAAGCCATCCTCGCAGTATATGCGAGCACTATCCGTCGTAATGAGGGTAGGACCGGCAAAGAAAACCGTTTGTCGGTCTATCGAAAACACCATCGTATCGGCCCGAAGCTCAAAATCCTCGTCAGTCACCTCCACGCTATCCTTAAAATAGGCCATATCGGTCTCGGCGTGGTAATACCCAACCCTACTGCTGAGCTGCGTTTCCTCATTTACGAGGGTCGCACCGCTTCGATAGGTAGCTATTTTTGTATTCAAGTCGTAGTCGAGGCGCTGGGTAAAGAGTTGTTGTTCGTTATTAGCCAGACCAACTTCCTGTCCACTTAGTTTGGCTATGCGGGTACGTCCGTCGTAGATGAGGCTGTCGCCAAAAACGGTAAGCGAGTCGCCCTGACGGATGCTGACATTGCCATAGGCATAAAGGTCGATCTCATTGATGAGAATAGCCGAGTCGCAGTACATATAGGCACTATCCTGTTTGAGGATAACATTATTGATGAGTTCATTGATCTTTTGGTCACCCCGACTTCGGACCAACAGGCTGTCAGACCACAGTATCTCAATGCGTTGACCTTTGGCCGTATCCTGCTTAGTAGCAGCAGGTTTCGTCTGGGCGTGCAAATTTGCCGTGAGGAGCACTGCCCAAACGGTCCATAGCGCGTATCTAAAGCCCGGTATACGTTGTAGCCTAATCAATTCAATACGTTCATTTACCCATGAAAACGACCAAGATCGTAAAATGTCCGGTATACCCGGGCGTGTTTAACAATCCATTAATAACTGCCCCCCTTCTTGCCCCAGCAGGCTTCCCAATGCAACGCCCATGCCGCCCAGACGGACAGCTACCGCCAGGCGGTCATCTACCAGTTTAAGTATCGGCTTTTTGGTGTCCCCCACCCCAAGAATACCACTCCACCAATGTTCAACAGGAATACGATCGTGGTCGGGCAATAAATGTCGGCGGGCAAAAGTCAGGAGGCTTTCCTGAATCAGCTTAGTCGTTCCAAATACATCGGTGGACTCTTCCTCCGCCGCCATATTTCGTGCTCCTCCCAGCAGCAAACGATCACCTACATCTCGGAAATACACATAACCCTGATCGTAGTGGAAAGTGCCGCGCAACGTCAATCCGGGAATGGGTTTCGTAATCAACACCTGATTTCGAGCCGGTTTTATCGGCAGATCGGGAAGCAAGCGATGGGCAAATCCGTTGGTAGCCACTAAAACCCGGTCGGCTTCCATGGTCCACCCCCGGTTGATTTCGAGACGAACACCATCCGGCTTTGCCTCGAGGTTCCGGACTTCAATCCCCGTCCGGATCTCAATTTGCTGTTGGGTTGCCAGTCGCAGCAGGGTTTGCACCATGTATCCCGGATGCAGATGTCCCTCTCCGTTATTGATGACCAAATGGGCAACATCCCTTAATCCCAGGGAGGGAATGAGGTGATCAGCCAGTTGGAAGGTCTCTTTTTCCTGAGTGACTCCGAACATTTCCTGATTAAAGTAGGGCATCTGCTCGATGCACTGCTGGTACAGATCCTCCTGATCCTTAGTGAACAACTCATATCCACCACATGCCCGGTAGCCAAGTTGCTTGTCACCTACTGTCTTTCGCAGAACCTCAAGTCCTTTAAATCGCCGGGAAACGAGTCCCCAAACCTCATCGGCATCCTGTTGCGACAGGTCGTCGAGGAGCTCGGTCATACTACCAAAGCAAGCAAAACCGGCATTGCGCGTGCTTGCGCCCATGGGTAAACCACTGCGCTCGAGCACTACGATGCGATCGTGCGGTCGTTGCTTTCGCAAAAAAAGAGCTGCATTCAGGCCTACGATGCCCGCACCGATAATGAGAAAATCGATATCGGACAGAAAGGCTTCACGTTCCCAAAAGCTTGGTGGATGGTCGGTAATTGTGTTCATAGGGCAAAGGTACGTAATCAGGTTTGAGGTTTGAGGTTTGTGGTTTGAGGTTTGGGGTTGAGGTTTGGGGTTGAGGTTTGGGGTTGAGGTTGAGGTTTGAGGTTTGGGGTTGAGGTTTGGGGTTGAGGT
>JASBTH010000149.1 GCA_030148525.1 Saprospiraceae bacterium
CACCTTTTTGGTGGTCGATCCTTCTCTGGCCGCCGAAACGCAGTGAAGGAGGCTGGATCGACCAGGATCATGCCAGAATAACGAATCTTGCTCCCCCCCCGCGCTACCGGATCGACTGAGCGTAGAAACTAAAAAAAAGAAAAGCTGACCACCGCCGGGCCACATATACCGACAACGAAGTGGTTTGGGACACCAGCACGAAGTACTACGGAGCAAAACCACTTCGAGTCGGGTATATACTCGCGTGAAAAAGTTTGGCAAAGCCCAAACCTTTTCGGAAGCGGTATAGATCTGGTAATTTTTGACATTTCAGTAATGGAGCAATCCAAGAACACGATTTGCAATCGCCTTGTTCCTGTAGTAAAGTACCGCGAGGTCGGGCATAGACTATTTCGTAAGATGAATATGTTCAAGCTCCCAACCTCACGCTAAAGTAAATTAACCAATATGGCTACCGATTCAGAAGGTAAAAATGCCGCAGACAAGTCGATCAACAAAGTAAAAGACAGCTATAAGTCTATTGACAAAAAGCTCAAAATAGATAAAGAGGACAGTCTGCCGGTGCTGATCGCCAAAATACTGGGCCGTATCCTGTTGGTTATTTTGCTGATCATTTTATCGCCCTTTCTGGTGGTGGGGCTGATTCTGGCTTTGGCGGCGGCACTATGACGAAACGACAACTTTTTTGGGTAAGTCTGCTATTGTTTGCTGTTCATCAATTGCTCCAAAAGGGCTTCGGAATCCACCTGCCATTTCTTCATGCCTACCTCGATCCGTTCCTGGCTATGCCCATTATTCTCGGTGTTTTTGACTGGGAGCGCCGTTGGCGCTACGGTGCCGATCCATTGCGAATATGGGAAGTAGGCGTAGTAACCTTGGTCTTCAGCATACTGTTCGAGTGGGGTTTTCCCCGCTGGGATGCGCGCTTTACGGCCGACTGGTACGATGTGCTGGCCTACGGGCTGGGAGCAGTGTTTTATGTATGGGCCGGAGTAAGTAGCAAGGTCACAGGTAATAACCGGGAGAAGGGGTAAAGGAGACTATCCATTCACCGTCAGCAAGCTACTGTCCTTTTCACTGAGAGGTAAAAAGTGAACATCCAGGTACCCTCCACTGGCGTTATCGTCGGAAACAATTTGCGGCTTCCCTTTAATCAGTTCAATGGAACTCCGGTGTGTATGTCCGGCAAATATCCCCAACAGGTTGGGCGCGGCAAAAACCTGTTTATGAAACTGGAACGTGGTTGAAGTGTGTCCGCCTTCCGGCCATTTAGGCCGACGCTCCAGTGCAAAGTTGCGGTCCGCAGCAGCTCCCCAATCCGGATGTCCGCAGCCAAAAACCATTGGTTTCCCGGGAGCATACAGGGGGATATGAACCAATAAAACGAGCGGCATACCACTGTCAATGTGTTCCGTTAGAAAAGAAAGCTGCTCCTCATTAATTTGGTACGTAGAGTTGTCAATCGCCAAAAAACGGATGCCCTTGATGTCATAAGCTGCCATCAAAGGATTATTGCCCTGATACAGAGGCAGCAGCCGTTTTTGTATCCACGTATCGCGTAACGATTCCAGGGAGCCTTCCATCCCTTCGTAGTGCCAATCGTGGTTGCCGGCAATATAGATATAGGGAATGCCCGTATCCTCCAACTTGGATAAAGCCCATTCTATGGCTGCTTCGGATGGAAAGCTGAACAGGTCACCAACCAGTGTGATCACATCCGCATTTTCTCCCTTCGCAAAGGCCAGTGCCTGCATGAAGGCCTCCTCGGGATTGGTGGTTGCTCCGGTTTTAAAATGGGTCGTTTCATTATAGGCTTTCGCCATCCGGCCACTGAATTCCCGGTAAGGAATCCCCCGTTCATCATCTTTGAACAGATGGGTATCGGCAATGTGTACCACCTTGACCGGCTCCTTGATAGCATCCGCATAAAAGAATACCTTCTCCTGATCCAAAGTTGTACATACCCGCCATGGGTTTTCGGTATGCTGACTGCGTGCACGTGCCAAAGGACTGGTTGCCAAGGTCCCTCCCAAAAGGGCGGTGGACGCTTTTCTGAAAAAGGATCGACGTTTCATATGGTTCCGGTTTGGGGTGAAAGGTACCTATTAATTCCCACCGTTAAAACGATGGGCTAAAGGAGCCCCTAATCACCTAATCTCCATATCACCTAATCAAAAAAGGGTGTCGCGAAACACTAACGTCATCCTGTGAGCCTACTGGATTCGGAAGAAATCCCATTCTCCAACTCTCCAATTCCCCTAATCCCCGTCGATCCAGAGGATCGACATCCAAAAAGAAAAGGGCCACCAGAAACATCCGGTGACCCTTTCAGGGAGTGGGCCCAGTAGGGCTTGAACCTACGACCTCTTGATTATGAGTCAATTGCTCTAACCAGCTGAGCTATGGGCCCGTGCAGCAGGCGCAAAGATACCAAATCCCCGCGCACGCTGCAAGCATTCCAGGTTTGAGGTTTGGGGTTTGAGGCGATAGGTTAGGTCATAGGTTGCCTCAAACCCCATACCTCAGACCTCAAACCTGATCAACATGGACGTCCATCTGCGGATACGGAATACTTACTTCGTTGGCATCCAATTGCTTCTTGATCTGTTCGAAGAACTGTTTGTAGGCCGGCCAGAAGTCTTCGTTTTTCAAGACGAAGCGCACCGCGAAGTTGACCGAGCTGTCGGCCAGTTCCTTGACGAAAATATCTACGCCCTCTTCTTTATCGACATTGGGCAAGTTCTCGGCTACTTCCTGAATGATGCCCTTGGCTTTGTCAATATCGTCGTCGTAGCCGATACCTACGGTCAGGTCGTGACGTCGTTTGCCGAGGGCCGTAAAGTTCTGAATCGGATTACTGGTCACCTGTCCGTTGGGAACAATAATGATGCTGTTGTCGAGGCTCTGCAGCACCGTATGGAAGATCTTAATCTCGCGCACGGTTCCCGATTTGCCGGCAGCTTCCACAAAGTCACCCACCTTGTAAAATTTAAAGATCAGGATCAAAATACCACTGGCAAAATTGGCCAGATTGCCCTGCAGGGCCAGCCCCACGGCAAAGGCCAGGGCCGAGAAGACGGCAATGAAAGAGGTCGTCTCAATGCCAAACATGCCGGCCACCGCCAGTATCAATAATATCTTAAAGCCAATGCTCACAATCGAAAGAAGAAAGGACTCTACCGAGGGGTCATAGTCTTTTTTATCGAACAAACGAGATAACGCTTTTACAATACGGCCAATAATCCATAGACCAATAATCAGGGTTAGAATTGCACCAACTACTTTCGTCCCGTAGGTGACTACAAAATTCTGAAGTTGGTCCATAAACTGACTTACATCAAATTCCATCTGTGTTTCGTTTTTTATGCTGTTTGATTGGTGTGTTCTTATATACGCAATAGCAGGCTAACTC
>JASBTH010000153.1 GCA_030148525.1 Saprospiraceae bacterium
GTTCTTTGACAGTAATGGAAACCGGACCACCAGCACCAGTGGATTAGGACCTTATGTTGGGGATGTGCAGGCCTTCGAAGCAGAAAATTATTCGAACACCATCAATAACAACTACTGGAATACGCTGGGCACCATCGAGAGAATCGATACACAGACCCGTAAACCGCATATCGTGCACCAGCGAGGCTGGACACTGCGGGATACCTTCGTGTGGGATGCTACCCACGCGCTTTTGCTGGAACGGCATTTCGGCATTTTTGATTGGCAAAATGAATACCACGCAGGGACTCGTCTTCTTAAAAAACGCACCGAACCGGATGGTCAATATGCGCAGTACTTCTACGATGCGCTGCAACGCCTGGATTCCATGTCGGTACGCGAAGGAAAGGTGACTACATCCTACGAATACGAATACGCGGGCAATAGCGGACAGGACCACAATCGCATCACCACGACGGTTGATTTTGCCGACCCGGATGAATATGCTTCACAAAGTGACTTATCCCAGCGCATCACTCGTCAGTATTTTGATGGCCTGGGACGGCCAACCCAAAAGATTGAGCAAGCCTATACCACCAATGACAAAGACCAGGTCACCATTACCGAGTACGACTCTGTTAGTCGGCCCTACAAAGTCTATGAGCCCTTCGAGAGTAGCTTGAGCAACGGTGATCCCTTCACCGGTAGTACGGATACATTGGATTATACCCTGACCTCGTTTGAGGAAAGCCCCCTGAACCGGCCTTACCAGGTGACCCCGCCGGATTGGTATGCTACTACCTACGGCTATGGATCGAATGCAGCTTCTATCAGCATATTGGGCACAACCTATGCGGCCGGTACCCTTAAACTGGATACCATCACCGATCCCAATGGCAATCAGCAGATAACCTATACCGATATCAAGGGCCGCTTGCTGCAGCAAAAGCAGTTGAGTGCTGATGGGACGTCGTCCATCGAAACCCACTATCAATATGATGCGGAAGACCGGCAAACGACTATTGTGCCCCCCGGCAGTGATTCGACTGACAGTGGGCTCATTTTTACCTATCAGTACGATGAGCGGGACCGGGTGGTGGAAAAGAAAATGCCGGATCAGGGGGCCATCGACTATATATACGATGATCGTGATCTATCAACTGCTAGGCGTGATGCGGTAAGGCGGTCGGAAGGAAAGTGGATACATACCCATTACGACGAATACGGTCGAGCTGAGGCCACCGGCTTTATTCAACAGGGCATGATTTCTAATGGTAATACAGTGTATCCTTTTGCCGACAGTCTTTCCCGCACCTGGTATGATGGTCAGGGTATTGGCGAAAGTGATGCTATTTTCATCGGCCGCGTAAGCCGCCAGCGTACTCGCGTACTGGGTACGAACGACTACCTGGATATGCGCACGTGGTATGATCAATACGGCCGCATAGACGAAACACGTACCAACCACGTAGCACGGTTGAATGACCTGAATGCAGATCGCACCACGTATGAATACGATTTTGCGGATAACATACTGGTGGCCAACCGCGATCACCGTAAACCCGATGGAGCCAATCTATCCATTACCGATGAAATGAACTGGGATCATGCCGGGCGCCAGGTGGATCACTACCTGAATATTGGGGGGCAGCGCACCCATCTTTCTCAGCAGGACTACACCGCCAAAGATCAGCTTAAAGAGAAGAATCTGGGTGTTAGCACCTTAACCTCCTCCTCCCTCCAAAGCCTAGATTATGCTTATCTGGCGAATGGTTTCTTGCGCGGCATCAACCACGTTCAAACCGAATCCAATGATTGGTTTCAAATGGGGATTCATTACGATCAGCCTGACGGCACCACCATCAGTGGCTTTACCCCGCAATATAATGGCAATATCGGCGCATTGAGCTGGCAGACAGGTAGCGGCGATGAGCAAACCTACCGTTATTCCTACGATTACCTCGATCGGCTTGTTTCGGCGCACATGACAGGAAATACGTACCGCACGGCCTATTCCTATGATTCCAGAGGTAACCTGCTCACCCTGGACCGCTACGATGGAAATGGGGCCATGATCGATGACTTGTCCTATATTCCTTATCCTGGTTCCAATCAAATCAATAAAATTTTTGATGGCGGTACCTCCGAAGGTTTTGATGAAGGCAATGCATCGATTTTTGCCGACTACAACTATGATGCCAACGGCAATTTGGTCGAAGATCCTTACAAAAATCTGGAGATTTCTTATAACCACCTTAACCTTCCAGATACAGTCATCCAACCAGGCAGCAATAACCGTATCGTTTATTTGTATGATGCAACTGGCAATAAGCTGCGCAAAAAAGTACTTAACGATAGTCTTTTTCTGACCGGACCTTTCACAGGAAACGAATACCGGGCTCGGTTTATCGCTACTGATGGCCAACCCACTTCACAAGATTCAACACTGCTATTCGCACAGGATTCCATCGTCTTTCTACCGGGCTTTCAAACACAGGAAGGTTTCTTTAATGCAGAAATCGATCCCTCCCTTGTGACAGTGGATTCAACCGATTATATTGGAGGAATCGAATATCGAAACGACGATATTCAGGCTATTTACCATCCGGTCGGCCGCGCTGTACCAAGTGGGAGCAACTGGAGGCACGAATATGTCATCACTGATCACTTGGGTAATACCCGTGTACGGTTTAGTGATCTGGATGGAAATACTTTCATAGACAGTACCGAGATACTGGATGAGATTACGTATTATCCCTTTGGTTCTCCCTGGCAGGACGTGGATTACCGCTACACGTACAATGGGAAGGAGCTTGATCGAGAGTTGGGTTTTAGATGGCACCACTATGGGGCCAGGATGTATGATCCAATCATTGCGCGATTTACCGGAGTAGATCCGATTAGTGACCAGTTTGCCTGGGCTAGCACCTATAATTACGCGGAGAATGAGCCGATTGCGAATATTGATTTACATGGGTTACAAAAATCTAGCTTTCAAAATTGGGTTCAAAGAGGTTTAGAATGGTTGGGATTCGATTGGAACACAGTAAGTAAAGGACCTCGGGATCAGGAGCATGCTCAACAGATCACTGAAAATAGAAATAGCTGGGAGGCTTTAGGTGAAGGAGCGGGGGCTGTAGCGGATCTCCAATCGGTTTTTATTCCTGGTTTATCTATTGTTGATCCACGTTCTTCAGGAATAGACATCAGTATTGAAATTGCTGGTTCCTTCATTCCAGGAATTAAGCTTGGGAAATCTGCTCTAAAATCACCCTTCAACTCACTTGTCAGTGCAACTGCTAGCAAAGCAGAAGAGTTAGTCGAGAATTTTACAAAAAGCCAGAGAGGGCCGGTACTTTCAGGAGTGTTAGATTCCAAAACCGGTGAGGTATTTTTCGGTATTAACGATAAAGGAGGAGCCATTCCAGATTTGCATCCTATTCTTCAGAATAGATTAGATGACCTTGTGGAAAGGACCAATGGATTAGGTAATAGGCCACATTACAGAAATGAAATTCCTGGAAGTCATTCAGAAATTAGTGCTTTAAATCAAGCTTTATGGGCAAGAGGGAATGTATCAATTAGTGACTTAAATCAGTTTATCATGCATAATAGGTCATTAAGGGGTGGAACAAAGGTTTCAGGGGTTCCCCCAAGATGTAAAGACTGTAATGAGTTGACCCAAGGTGTAAAGTTCATTCATTAAATAAAGGCATATAGATGAGAGTTTCTTTTGAAAAGCTTGATTATATAGACGGTCTAAACACTCTAGATGGAGTTCCTTTTTCTGGAGTTGTATATGAAAAAGGTAAAGACGGCGGATGGGATGAAATTTCTATTATTGAGGGAGTTGAATCAGGAATTAGTAGGGAATGGTATCCGTCTGGGATTTTGAAACTTGAAAGACACATGGAAAATAACTCTATTCATGGTTTGAAATGGGAATGGGATAAAGAGGGAAATTTACTAGCAGAGTCAATTTTTGAATATGGAATAATGATCACGAGTTTTAAGATCACGAAGCAAGGAAAAAAGCAGAAAGTCTACGAAATTAAGAAAGATAATCCGAATTACAAGAATTTACTTCTATTCAGGCAAGGAAGAAGAAGTAATTTCTTCAGTCTTCCTGAAGCTAGGAAATAATTACTTTAAAGCATGGATATTCCCACGGTACGGCCGCGTTGAATGTTTCGGAATATCCTTAAACAATAGAACTGTAATAGCCAGCCACGACTTGATCTGACAGTCAGGGTTTGTTAAGATTATAGTTTCCAGTTTTTCTCCTATTTTTTCTTGTCAATTCGATGCGGTGTGCTATGGATATAATCTGGATATTTCCTCTAACCATCTTAACCTTCCAGATACAGTCATCCAGCCAGGCAGTAACAATCGCATTGTTTATTTGTATGATGCAGCAGGCAATAAGCTGCGCAAAAAAGTACTTAACGATAGTCTTTTTCTGACCGGACCTTTCACCGGAAACGAATACAGGGCTCGGTTTATCGCTACTGATGGCCAACCCACTTCACCGGATTCAACACTGCTGTTCGCACAGGATTCCATCGTCATTCTACCAGGCTTTCAAACACAGGAGGGTTTCTTTAATGCAGAAATCGATCCCTCCCTTGTGACAGTGGATTCAACCGATTATATTGGAGGTATTGAATACCAGAACTTGCCCCGTGGAATGGCTTTCAGCCCCGCGCAATGCGCGGATTCCACAGGGCGGGGCAGTATTCAGGCTATTTACCATCCGGTCGGCCGTGCCGTACCAAGTGGAAGTAACTGGCGGCACGAGTACATCATCACCGATCACTTAGGCAACACCCGTTTACAGTTTAGTGATCTGGATGGGAATACCTTCATCGACAGTACCGAGATACTGGATGAGATTACGTACTATCCGTTTGGTTCTCCCTGGCAGGACGTGGATTACCGCTACACGTACAATGGGAAGGAGCTGGATCGGGAGTTGGGCTTAAGGTGGCATCACTACGGTAAGCGTATGTTCGATCCAGTTATAGCACGGTTCACGGGTGTCGACCTATTAGCAGATAAATACGGATCATTATCTCCCTATGCTTATGTCGCAAATAACCCAATAAATGCGATAGACCCAGATGGTAGGTATATCATATTTATTGGAGGGTTGAGGTTGTTGAAAGGAAATGTTGATCAACAAAAAGCAATGGGAGGATTTAAAATCCATAAGAAAGATGTTTATAATTACTGGTCAACAGAAAAAAATACGTTTGGTAGAGCTGCCGATATTTCTAGCTACTACCAAGAAAAATATAACGACAACAATGTCGGCTTTACAAGTGGTTCATCCCATTGGAATTCTCAAGCGAGTCAGCGAAGAGAGGAAGGAATGAAGAAAGCTGAGCTTTTCCATAGTATGGTACAAGCAGGTGAAATTTCTTTAAAACCAGAGGAGACGATAAAAGTAGTCTCGCACAGCCAAGGTGGAGCTCATGCTGCGGGATACATAGAACAGCTACAGAGTTATACAGATGCAGAAGGGAATCCGCTATATAACATTGAAGTTAGTGAGTACATAACACCACATCAACCGACAGATATCAATCATCCTGAAGGAGTCTTGGGTATTCAATATAGCCATCCCAGTGATGCCGTTTCGTCTCAAGCTCCTTGGTGGTTGCCTAATGGTGGAAGTGTGTATGGAAAGATCAATGGTATAAATCTTTTCTTTGGAGGAGACATTATGGGAGGCGTCGGTCAACCAGAATGTGGCGGACCTTCTGGAAATAGATGCGGGCATAATGTAACAGATAACGATGAATTCATTCAACAAGGTGGCAACCAATGAAAAAGCTAATCTGGAGTTTTATTAAGATATTTTTTGCTATTACAGGAATCGAAATTTTGATCTTTATCTTAATGGTTTTTTTCGTAATGACCGATGAACCCATAGGCCTTGTTGGTCAATTTATGGGAACAATCGTTAAGTATGTTTTAGGGTTTCCATTAGTACTAATTAACAGCGATTATCCATTCTTTATTGATAGCAATAAGCCGCCAAATTATATGGTTCCATTAGTCGGCTTAAACTTGCTCCTTCAGACATGTATTGTAATTTTGGTTAAAAATGTAGTCAGAAACTAAACGCTAATTTGAGTGGCATTGGTTTTATTATTTTTCATAGCAACCATATTCATACCCTTTAGATTCCTATGAAATGTCCAAAAAATAGGGAATCCATTAAAACCAACCCGACGGCACCACCATCAGTGGCTTTACCCCGCAATACAATGGTAATATCGGCGCATTGAGCTGGCAGGTAGGTACTGGCAATGAGCAAATATACCGCTACGCTTACGACTACCTCGATCGGCTCGCCTCGGCGCAAATGACCGGAAATACGTACCGTACGGCGTACTCTTACGATCCAAGAGGCAACCTGCTCACACTGGACCGCTACGATGCAAATGGGACAATGATCGATGATTTGGAATATTTCAATTATTCCGGAACTAATCGCATAAATACCATTGTGGATAGTGGTACGCCAGCAGGCTTTGATAAAGGCAATGCTATCGTTTTTGCTGCCTATAATTATGATGCCAACGGTAACTTATCACATGATCCATTCAAGAACCTGGATTTTGCCTACAACCACCTCAACTTACCGGATACCATCATCCAGCCGGGAAGCAATAGCCGTATCGTTTATCTCTACGATGCAGCAGGCAATAAGCTGCATAAGGAGGTGCTCAACGATAGTATTATCCTGACCGGCCCTTTTACGGAAAACCAATACCAGGCCCGGTTCATCACCACCGACGGTCAACCGACTGCTTTAGACTCCACGTTACTGGTTGCAGAAGATTCCATTGTTTTCAAACCAGGTTTTCATGCCAAATCAGGCCTACGCCTTACGGCAAAAATCGACTCCACCCTTGTGCCGATAGATCAAACCGACTACATTGGAGGTATTGAGTACCGCAACGGTGACATTCAGGCTATCTATCATCCTCAGGGGCGTGCCGTGCCAGATGGAAGCACCTGGCGGCACGAGTATGTCATCACCGATCACTTGGGTAATACCCGTTTACGATTTAGTGATCTGGATGCAAATACTTTCATCGACAGTACCGAGATACTGGATGAGATTACGTATTATCCGTTTGGTTCTCCCTGGCAGGATGCGGGATATCGTTATACATACAATGGGAAGGAGCTGGATCGAGAGTTGGGCTTGAGGTGGCACCACTATGGTAGGCGTATGTTCGATCCAGTTATAGCACGGTTTACGGGTGTCGACCCCATCAGTGATCAATTTGCTGGATTATCGACTTTCAATTATGCAGCCAATAACCCCGTTACCGGGATCGATTTGCACGGGTTGCAGTTTGTAAACGCCAATGACGCCAAGATCATTATTCACAATGGCGGTGCATCTTTGAAAAGGTCCAACCTTTCTCGACCTACCAATGCGAGAATTAATAATGCAAAAGTTATTTCAGGAGTCGACGCTAACGGTCGAGCGTACCTGACCACCACTTTCCCTACCAGGCTTGGTTCCCTGAACTTCCAAGACAATCAGCTTGAACGAAGAAAAGCGGTTGATGGTCCTGGAATTGTTACGGAGGTAAATGATCGGTTTAGTGGGAACTCCAGGCAACGCAGGAAACAACGAAGGGCTCTCCAGCAAAAAGGTTTGGAGCCAGGCAGCAGAACGGTGACTCCAGTTCCCACAGGAGGAGGAAAGGGGGGACGAGGTATAGGTGCAGTATGGTTATTCGCCGAAGGGCTGAATTTTGTTGCTAACCAGATGGTGAAAAGTGACTTAAAAACAGCTGAGACACAATTTAACGAATTCGGTGGGGAATTACAGATTATCGTCAATGAAGGGGTATCATCGGGGTTAATTCCAGAAGAACTTCGAACAGGTCAAATCCTAGGAGATATTGCCAACTATATTTTTCAGGGAGAATTTACTAACACCTATGATAAAACTACCCAAAAACAGCTATTGGAAATTTCCCAAAAGTTGATCATTGAAAATGGAATAAAATGTGACCAATGCCGATAGTCTCCAATAAATTATTTGTTATTATTTTAAGTTTAGCAGTATTAATAGTGCTAACCTTCACTCTTATTGGGCTTTGGCATGTGGAGAGTCTTGATGTTTTGGCCCCCTAAAAGGTCGGATTGGGTTACAGTTCAAAAATTGTAATTTTGACTATGGCTAAGAAACGTAAATTCACCCTGCAAGACAAGCTGGCGATCATTAAGGAAGCCTCCGCAAAAGGCGTCACTGAGACGCTTGCCAAGTACGATGTCTATCCGGCCACCTACTACTCCTGGAAAAGGAAGCTTAAGGAGATGGGCGAGGAAGGCTTTCAGCATGGGATGACCTCCAAGAAACTACGTCAGATTAAGGCACTCGAGAAGGAGAACCAACAGCTTAAAGAATTGGTGGCGGAGAAAGAATTATTGATTCGAGCCTTGAAAGAGGCCCGGGTAAAGCCCTGAGCCCGTCCGAGAAGCGGTCACGTGTACGCAGCTACCAAAGTCAGGGTCTTCGTTTGGCCCTGGCTTTGGAAGCCTTTGGTTTAACACGCCATCAGTATTACTACCGGGCTAAAGGCCGTAGTGGTAAGGATGGACGTTCTCGGCCGGGCTGTTCGGCCTCCACTCATACGCTTCATTTTTCTGTTGACGGTGTAGTCAGTGAGCGTCCCAACCAGGAGGTGGTAGATATTATTCAAACGGTACAGCGAGACGATGATCTGCGGTGTGGCTATAAGCGCATGACTGCCTATTTGCACTTGCGGGGGTATCAAATCAATCACAAGAAAGTATACCGCCTGATGCTAGTAAACGACCTATTATTGAGTCGATTAGCCAAAGTGGACCGCAGGTATGTAACTCACAGATGTGCCCGGCCGGAGCAGCCACTCACACTACTGGAAATGGACATTAAGATGGTCTGGGTGGAAGAACACCAACGCTATGCTTTCATCCTGACGATCCTGGATACCTTCAACCGCGTGGCGCTGAACTGGGAGCTGGGCTACAGCATGAAATGGGCAGATGTACGCCGCGCCTGGGAATGGGTCATTGAACACCACCTACAGCCAGCAGATTTGCTCGCCAAAGGATTACATATTGAAATTCGTAATGATAATGGGCCTCAATTTCTGGCCAGTCGCCTTCAGGAGTTCTTTGCCGACAACCATCTGGTTCAGGTATTTACTCACCCGTATACGCCACAAGAGAATGGCCACGTGGAGAGTTTTCACGCGATCCTTTCACAGGCCCTGGCTCACGAACACTTCTGGACCTTACAGCAACTGGAGGCTCGTCTGGCGATCTTCTACGATAAGTATAATAACGAACGTATTCATTCCGCTACGGCTTACTTACCCCCACAGGTCTTCCAAAAGGCATGGGAAGAGGGATTTATCGAGCTCAAGCAAGGAAAACGAAAAAAGACTATCTTTCGCTTGAAAGTACCCCGTTATCAACTATCGGGTTACTTGAAACTGGAGGGAGCATCTCGCTCTGCTTCGGATCGGCTCGATGCCGATTCGCAGCAGCCGGAGTGTAATAAAATGGTGAGCGGCGCCGTCACCTAACACAACCTTCGGTATGACTATCAACCGTCGGTCGCATCTCGCTAATGCAAAGATATTAATAGGACAATCTATTATTCAAACCGAACTGTTCGAAAGTCCGATTAATAGGGGGGCAAACCATTGATAAAGTAAAAGGAGTCTGGAAGGTTGAGCAAATATTACTTGATAATACGGTCATTAATGATTGGTTCGAACCTAAAGTTTTTTCTTTAAAGGAGGATGGAAGAGCCCTGCTACCCCGAAGAAAAAAAAATCATGAGGGTTTTCCTATAAAATATAGTAATTGGCGATATCATCGGAAAAGTTTGTTTAGGGGACAAGTTGTTATTGACGACACCGTTCAAAGGTTTTTTGATGGCACCTACGAAATCGAAATAATAGACCACCGGAGGCCCCAATTGATGCGGTTGTATTCGGATAGTATTGAGTTTTATCTACGGGAGCAGTATTTCTCCTTGGAAAACCCAACCATTGAGATGAATTTCCCACCACCAGAAAAAGAAAGGACGAAAAATTAGTATCAGGCTAGTTTGTACTTACCCCCAATTTTAAACCAGTGAAGCTAATTATTATGTTGATATAAAAAAGCTCCCCTACAAGTCCACTCGCTTAAAAATCCCATAGTGACTATTATCCCCCCGATCTTTCGCCTTCCGAAAAAGATCATTCACTGCCTCTTGCGCCTCAATGATCCGATCAGCCGAATGGGTCTTGATCTGTGACTTATTGACCAGGGCATCGGTGGCGCCCACAAAACAAGTAGACGCAAAACCCCATACCCGGGGCGGGACATCGCTTGGGGAGTGGACCACAAAGAAGAGATCGAGCATCCGGTACCGGAAGTCCAACAGCATCTGCCGGAAATAGCGATCCCGATCAATATTAGCGTCAATACAGCCCCTGCAGTCATCAAAGATGATCAGTCCTCCGCGGAAGTGGCGGTAGATGTGCTTGAACACCTCGTTCTGATTTGAAAAAAATATTCCGAAGCTATTCCATTCAACCAGTCCGACATTCGGCTTTTTGGTCCAACACATGAACACCCCGGCCCTTTTCTCGTTATATGGTCAAAATAAATTATTCAATTAATTCTGAAAATTTAAACAATGAGCACAGAAACTAAAAACTGGCCAGACCTGGCCATCGGATTGTACGACAAGCTGACCGGCCGCAACGCAGAGATCAATTACGAATTTGAAGACTTGGAAATTCACGTTCCCAGCGGAACCTCCGAAAGTGCCGAGCACGCCAAATGGAAAGTCAACGGCAAAGTAAAAATCCACACCAACGAAAAGAACGGATAATACTGTTCGCCAACGCTCTTTTTTGCTAACCCTTTTCGTCATAGCCTATTTGCTGCATGCAAGCACCCGACAAACCAGGGGGTTGGCAAAAAAGAGCGCTTTTCCCATTTTCTCCATCGCCAATGCACTCTTTACCCCTATGAATGCCCTGCAATCACTTTCCGCCAGTACTGACCTGACCCTAACCCACGAGCAGGGACAAATACGCATTACCGGTCACTCCACCGG
>JASBTH010000154.1 GCA_030148525.1 Saprospiraceae bacterium
AGTGCGCAGGGGTATATCGGACTCACTACGGGTAGTGCCCGACTCATCACCTCTTTTGGCAGCCAGGAACTGATCGACACCTACGTGCCGCATATGTTCGAGGGGCGCTGGCAGGGAACCATGGCACTCACCGAACCTCAGGCGGGTTCCTCCCTCTCCGATATTGTTACCAGCGCCACGCCCACCAATGACGGCCACTATCATATCAAGGGCCAAAAGATCTTTATTTCTGCCGGACAACACCAGCACAGCGAGAATTTCGTGCACCTGACCCTGGCCCGCATCGACGGTGCCCCGGCCGGCACCAAAGGAATTTCCCTCTTTGTCGTACCTAAGTACATACCGGACTCCGATGGAGCACTTTCCGATAACAATGTTTTTTGTGCCGGCGACTACCAGAAAATGGGGCAACGCGGATACGCGACCACCCACCTGGTATTTGGTGAAGACCAGCCGACCAAAGGCTTCCTGGTAGGCGAACCCCATAAAGGCCTCCTCTACATGTTCCAAATGATGAACGAAGCGCGTATTGCCGTAGGACAAACGGCTTCCGGAGTCGCCTCCGCTGCCTATTACGCCTCCCTGCAGTACGCCAAAGAACGCCCGCAAGGTCGGCTTTTAGAGCAGAAAAAAAACCTGGACCAGGACCAGACCCTCATCATCAATCACCCGGACGTTCGGCGCATGTTGTTCACGCAAAAGGCTGTAGTGGAAGGCTGTTTCAGCCTGGCTGCCGAATGCCTGAAATTGGCAGATTTAATCCACGTTACGCCATCAGAAGATCGCAAAGACCACTTCCTTTTACTCGATCTGCTCACACCAATCATGAAGACCTATCCTTCCGAAATGGGGCAAAAATCGGTGTCCCTGGGTGTCCAGGTACTCGGAGGTTACGGGTATACCATGGATTTTGACCTGCAGCAATATTATCGGGACATCCGCATTATGGCCATTTATGAGGGTACTACCGGGATCCAATCACTCGATTTACTTGGTCGAAAAATGACCATTGAAAACGGTAAGGCAGCACAACTGCTCACCGAAAAAGTACAGGCAACCATACAGGAAGCTCTCACCTATGACGAACTGAAGCCCCATGCTAAAGAACTGGGGCAGGCTATGGAGCGCATGGGAGGCGTGGTCCAACACCTTATGCCCTACGCCATGCGTGGCGAGTTAACCCGCTTCCTGGCTGACGCCACCCTTTTTATGGAAATGGCATGTCACACCGTGATTGCCTGGCAATGGCTGAAGATGGGCATACAGGCAAAACAGGCCCTATTGAGTAATGAAGATGCGCATCCGGCGGCTTTTTACGAAAGTAAACTACAGACGATGCGGTTCTTCTATCGCTACGAGCTACCTAAAACGGTGAGCCTGCAACGCACCCTCACCGACCCTCAGCAACTGACCGTAGGGGAAGTGGAACAAGCGCTGATGTAAGTGTGAAGTGAGCGCAGAGTGCAGGGACTGAAGGGAAGGGCTAAGAGCGTGTTTGGGATTTATCCTTTGGACTGCAAATGTCTATTATACCGACAACGAACCACTGGAAAGATTGGACGGTTGTTGACTTTACTCCCACCGCTGAAGCGGATGGGCTTATACTGCCAACTGCCCACCCTTTGGCGAAAGCCAAGAAAACCCAACCACATTCATCATTCATCATTGAACACTCACGCCCGCCATAGTTTCAACGGAGGCGGGGAGCACTGCCAACTGAAGACTGCCAACTGAAGACTGCCAACTGAAGACTGCCAACTGAAGACTGCCAACTGAATACTGCCAACTGGTGACTGCCAACTGAAGACTGCCAACTGGAGACTGCCAACTGAAGACTGCCAACTGAAGACTGCCAACTGAAGACTGGTGACTGGAGACTGTTATAAAATCGGACATAACCTCCGGTTTCCAATTATTCCCCGGCTTTTTCAGCCAACTTTTTCAGTGCATCGTGATGACGTTTGGCTTCCTCGTACCCTACAGTAAACAGGTCATCCACATTATCCCTTTGGAACAGGGGGAATTTAATAGCCTCTTCGGGTGCTAAAAAGACCGAACAAAAGTCTTTTTGACGTATGGACTGTTGCCGGGTGGCCAACTCAAAGGTACGCTTCAGGACTTCGTAGGTATTATCGACCTGTTCCGGTTTTACGGCGTTGATCGGATTGACGTTGGAGCCGATAACCACATCAACCTTTTTAGCGAGCACATCAGCGGGGATGTTATTGAATACGCCTCCGTCCACCAGTAAGCGGTCGTTTATCTCCACGGGGGCAAAGATACCGGGAAAAGCAGCCGATGCCAACACACTTTCTACGATGGAACCCGATGTCAGGTGAACCTCTTCTCCTGCCAGTAAATCAGTAGCAACGATGATTAATTCCCGCTCAAGGGTATCGAAATTATCCTCCTCAAAGTAGGGCGTAAGTTGATCGCTGAACTTTGGTGTATTTAATAATCCAGGACCATTCCAACGCAGGAGGCTTATCTCAAAAAGCTCCGTTTCCTTGAAAACCTGCAAGATACCTTCGGGGGTTTTACCGGCGGCATACAAAGACCCCACTATGGCTCCCGCACTGGTGCCGGCGACGTGGGATATATTCAAGTCAATTTCTTCCAAATATTGTAAAACGCCAACGTGGGCCACTCCCCGATAACCGCCTCCCGAAAGGGCAATACCAATTTGTCGACTCATTAAAAGTAGTTTTTACTAAAATTAGTACTTTACTCGCTATGGGAAAAAAACGATCTGGAAAAAGGCTGAAAAAGCCTTCCTTACCGAATTTGTCAAGCCTGCCCAATATCATTCCGGGAAGATCCCGCCGTAAATCTCCCGGACTCCCTCCTGGTAGCCTGATCTATACGGGGCGGCAAAGGGATGAAGACCCGCTGATGAGTGTTACCCGCTACCACGGTCAGGCATTTCAGGAATGGCAGGAAGAGCGGGGCGAGGCCATAAGCTTCGATATTCAACCGGAACAAGTCAATTGGTTCGACTTAAAGGGATTGCACCAGGTAGAGCGCGTGGAGCGGCTTGGGAAAGAATTTCAAATCCACCCGCTTATTCTGGAAGATATCCTGGAAACGGAACAGCGGCCCAAATTTGAAGAGTACGACCAGGGCTTTTTCCTAATTGCCAGGGCAATCCACTTTGATCCCGTCGGTCCCTCCATCCGAACCGAACAAATCGGCGTGTATGTAACCCAAAATACGGTTGTATCATTTCAAGAGGATATATCCGACTTTTTCACGCAGGTACGTGATCGGCTACGGGCCGGGAAGGGAAAAATTCGCCTAAGAGGTGCTGACTACCTGGCCTACGCGCTGATCGACACAATTGTCGACCACTATTATCTGGTATTGGACCAGTTGGAGGAACTCATCAATACACTAGAGGAGGAAATCCTTACCGATGCGTCCAATAAAACCAAAGGCCGGATCCACCGCCTGAAACGGGAAATGCTGGTATTGCGCCGGTCGGTAACGCCCCTGCGCGAAGCCATCAACCGGTTCTCCCGGGCCGAACATGCCCTCATCGATGCGAATACCCAGTTGTTCATTCGCGACCTGTACGACCATACCATCCAGGTCATGGACAGCATCGAGACCTATCGCGACACCCTGACCGGCCTGCAAGACCTCTACTTATCAGAGCTTAGCTACCGCATGAACAGCGTGATGCAGGTGCTGACCATCATATCCACCATCTTCATACCCCTCACCTTCCTGGCCGGTGTGTACGGTATGAATTTCGCCTATATGCCCGAGTTGGACTACCGGTATAGCTATTTCATCCTGTGGGGAATAATGATCGTACTATTCGTGTTGGGCGTTTGGTACTTTCGTAAAAAGGATTGGCTGTAACGAAAGTTACAGATCAAATACCTTCCCGACAGTACCTTGCCGGCAAAAAGATGAGACGCTTCGTACTATTTTTTTTGCTCCTTGTCACTTGTCAGCTTCACACCTACGCTCAGTCGCTGCCGGCGCATAGGAATCCGACAAAGGACCGGTCTTCCCTGCGGGTTGCTATCCTGATCGGACATACGCTCATCCCTGTTACTCACACCAATGAGAATATGCTGATCCCTTCCTGGGGGCTGGATTTGGAATACTGGTTCAACCACACTTGGGGCCTTGGCTGGCACAACGACCTCGAGATCGAGAGCTTCATTATTCAACGTCCCGGCGATGAATCCATCGAACGGGAATACCCCCTCGTTACGACTCTTGATCTATTGTACAAACCCGCAGGCGGATTAGTCTTGCTGATAGGACCAGGTTACGAAATTGCACGCGGCCAGGACTATCTGCTCATGCGTTTGGGGCTTGAATACGAGATCGAATTATCACACCACTGGGACCTGGCTCCCTCCTTCTTTTTCGATTCTCGGGAAGACAGCTTTCACACCTGGTCATTAGGATTTGGAGTGGGGTATCGATGGTAAATACTACAGCCTGGTATTCACAATATTATTGTAAATCGACCCGAAGGTATAGCTAAAACCTACTCCCAGGGAAACCTCGAAGTTGGTGGATCGCTGCTGCTGTTCCAACAGAAGCTCTTCCAGGGAAGCCTCGCCCCTTGGCAGAGATAATTGGTCGTTGATCAATTCAAGGTTTGAGCGCACATCAATAGCGAAACCCTGAAACACCCGCCAGGAAATGCGATTGCGAAACTCTACGCTGTTCCGCTGTAAATCGTGAAAGAAATGACGGCCTTCCAGACTGGAAAAGACGGAACCCCAGGGCCGGCGTAGCCGCAGAGCTACCCGTAATGACTGATCTACCAGGTTTTCCGATAGCTTACGGAAAACAGTCTCTTCATTGTATTCCCGGTAATAATGACGTACGGAATACGAGATGACTAACTCCCGATAGTTGACCTCATTGTAAGGCCATACACTATATTCGATCGCAGGACCAAAGCGTGTCCCCACGCCAATATTTTCAAAAATCGACGATTCAAAACCATTAGAAATACCCACCGACCAGTGGTCACTAATACTGCGCACAACCTGCCCCCAATTACCATAGGAATACAAGTCCGCCACAATATCATCCGCTTCTTCCTGGATGAAGGTCGTTTTGGTACGACGGTAATAGAAGTTCTGACGAATCTTCCAGTCTTCCGTAATGTGGTTAGCTTCAAAATTTCCGCGGAATTCCAGGCGCCTCCGGATAGACTCCAGTTCGATATTTCCATCAACCGACGCTTCAAAAACCCACAATCGCCAGGGGTCTTCCATGGGGCTGAAAGGATCAAAATTATTGCTTGTCTCTCCCTTTTTTTGCTCCCGCATGCCTACCTGAATATCAATGTCCTTCATCAGATCAGAGTCCAGCAGATAGGTGATCATACCGGTATTCATAGTTTTGAGCATACCGGCTCGCTCATCATCCCGGGTGGTATTCGGGACTGTGGAAAAATCTAATTCCAGGTTAGTACCCTCGTATTGCTTACGCCCGTTAAACTGAAAGGAATAAGTCTCGCCACCGCTACCAGCTCCAAAGCTGGTTACGAGAATGTGGATATCGGCCAGGCGAATATCCCGCACGTGATCTACGTAGTCCATTTCCTGGCGGAAATAGGATTCATCGCAGCCGGTGCGGCAATCAATAAAAACCTTTGGTTTTTGGTTTTGGCTAAACAGCAGGATAGGCATGACTACAGCAAGTGTAGTCACTAGCAAGTGTTTGTAGGGCATTTGTTCAAGTTTTTGTTTAATAGTTCAGTCGGTCTGCAAAGATACAGGAAATATTAACTTATGAACGAATTACCCCGCAAATGGTTCCAGTTCAATGATCGCAACCATTTAATTATGAGACACTTGTTTTGCCTTTCCTAGTCTGTTCTCCACCACTCTGCCGACCGTTAATCCCTGAACCACGATGGAGAAAACGACCACCACGTAGGTCATAGTTAGGATGAGATCGCGGGCCATTTGTGCCTCCAGGCTTAGGGCCAGTGCAATACTAATCCCTCCCCGCAAGCCGCCCCAGGTTAGGATGACGTTGGTACCCGGCAGAAATTCCAGTCTCTTTCCCAGCAGGTAGATGGGGATACCCAAAGCGGCGAACCGACACAGCAAGACGATAGGAATAGCCAGCAAACCAGCCAGTACGTAGGAGCCGTTGAGTTGCAGGATCACAATCTCCAGACCGATCAGGACGAATAAAATAGCATTCAGTAGTACGTCCAGTAACTCCCAAAACTGATCCACGTATTTTTCGGTAGTCTCCGACATGGACGAGGTGCGAAAGCGATCGTGACCGATCATTAATCCGGCAACGACCATAGCTAATGGACCCGAAAAATGCAGGGAGCTAGCCAGCCAATACCCGCCCATTACCAGGGCCAGGGTAATGAGCACTTCTACTTCGTAGCTGTCGATTGTCCGCATCAGATAATAGGCGCCCGCCCCCAGTACTCCACCCAACAGAATACCTCCGCCGACTTCCTCCAGGAACAGGAAGGCTACATCACCGATTCCGTTGCCCCCATGGCCATCTCCACCACTGGCAATTTGGTATATGGTCAGGAAGATAACCACACCAATGCCGTCGTTGAAAAGACTTTCCCCGGCTATCTTCGCCTCCAATTGCTTGGGGACTCCTGCCTGTTTCAAAATCCCCAGCACCGCAATGGGATCCGTAGGTGAGATCAAAGCGCCAAATAACAGGCAGTAAATGAATGGTTGGCTTAAACCCAGTAATCCCAACAGTACATACGTGATGCCTCCAATCAGAAATGTGGAGGTGAGTACCCCCAGCGTGGCAAAAATCAATATGGGCCACCGCTGGGCCGCCAGTTGCCGAAAATCAATATGTAAGGCGCCCGCAAACAGCAAAAAACTAAGCATGCCCTCCATCAGCAACCCTTCAAAGTCGATCTGACGGACAAAAACCTCCTCCATTTCCTGAAGCTGAGGAGCCCAGAAGCCTATGCCCATCAGGATTGCCGAGAACAAAATGGAAACAACCATTAATCCAATGGTAAAGGGAAGACGTAAAAACCGTTGATTGACGTATCCAAACATGGCTGCCAAAACAATCAGTACTACTGCAATATGGTATAGGCTCATAGGTGAGTTATTAGGTCCACCGCAAATATACTATTGGTATTGGGTAATTGAATGCTGGTATTAAGATTTGAGACAAAAGAGGCCAGACTTAAGACTTGGCACGAGGGATTTACCATACTCTTACATATCGGTGTGATTACCCGCAAAATAAGGTGTGTCCCCCTCAAACCTCAAACCCCATACCTCA
>JASBTH010000157.1 GCA_030148525.1 Saprospiraceae bacterium
CTGCTGGATGCCCAAAGACAGTTGCTGGTAGCGCAGGGGAGTCATGCCGGTTTCCTGAATGGCGGCCACGGACTGGCGCTCCAGTTCTGGTTCCATTTCGCGCATTTTAGCATCGATACGATCCAGTTGACCTTCTTCATCGGTGGTCAGGGGAGTAATCTCTGCCTGAGGATTTTGCAGTTTCTGCTGGATTTCTGAAAAGCGTTCCAGGGTCATACCTTCTGCTTCTACTGCCTGCATCATCTCCGATTGGGCCTCCTGGCTTACTGACTGAACCGCTTCCACGGCATCCAGGAATTGTTCAATATCTGCATCTGAAATATTCGTAGCCGGTTCGATCGAATCTAAGGGTGGCATTTCCGCCATGCTCGATTCGGAATCAGACATGGTGTCATTCTCGGTGGTATCCGTTTCCGCATCTCCTCCCTTATCACAAGAAAGGGTGATGCTGGTCAGGATCAATGCCAACATCCATATCATCGGCGTGCTTCTCAAAATGTGTTGAATCATTAAATTATTATTAGGTCAAAAAAGAATGGTCCTTTTGGTTTTAGAACCACTACGTAATCAAAGGTACAAATATTGCCTCTCAATCCAGATCAATGGCCCAACCATTTACCCTGTGACCCGTTATGCCCTAAAAAACCAATGAAACGATTCTTTATCACCTGGACCCTCTGTTGTCTCGGTATCTTTGCCCTGGCACAAACCGATGCCTTTCTGGAAACAGTGAATCGCGATCGACTCCAGCGCCAAAAAACGGGCATGATGGTCCTGGGCGGATGGGCCGCCGGGAATATCGCCACCGGTTTGATCCTTCGCGGACAAACCGAAGGTCCCGCCCGGCATTTTCACACCATGAATGCTGGCTGGAATGCCGTAAATCTCCTTATCGCCGGTTTCGGATATTACGGTGCTATGAATGGCGATCCTACCTCTTTTGACCTGTATCAGACCGTTCAGGAACAGCACAAATTCCAGAAGATCTTACTGTTCAATGCAGGACTCGACGTGGGCTACATGGCCGCGGGGCTGTACCTCATCGAGCGCAGCCGCCGGGGCGGTGATAAGGCCGACCAATTCAAAGGCTTTGGCCGCTCTATTATACTGCAGGGGGGCTTTTTGTTCGCTTTTGACCTGGTGAACTATTTCATACACGCCAGTCACAACGAGGATCTGCAACCATTGATGTCCAGCATCCGCTTCGATGGCCAAAACATTGGATTGGTACTCACTTTTTAGCAAAAAACTCAGGAGCTAACCATAAATAAAACCAATATCTCCATAAGGAAAAACTTATCAACTTGGGAGGCTTCCCGGTGGTTTACTACACAAAATCAGCCGCTTATGCAGTAAGGCTTTTCCAATCCTGACAAACCCCTGATAAGATTCCTCCTCTTGGACAAAACCTTATTTATACTTTTTTGTATAAAATAGTACCTTAGCAACCTAATTTAGACATAGTCTAATTACTTTGATTCACCGGTCAGCCTATGGCTGACGCCTAAATAACCAGTACCGTATGAGTGATTCAATGCAGACGCTGGAACAACACACGAGTAGCGACTACAAGTTTGGGTTCTCCAGCAACATCGAATCGGAGAAAATCCCCAAGGGATTAACCGAGGATACGATTCGCCGCATTTCTGCTAAAAAGAACGAACCCGATTTCGTTTTGGAATGGCGCCTTAAGGCGTACCACCATTTCCTGACTATGCAGGAGCCCACGTGGCCTAACGTAGATTATCCCCCCGTCGATCTGCAAGAGATATACTACTATTCTGCCCCCAAGAAGAAACCGCAATTGGACAGCCTGGACGAAGTTGATCCCGAATTATTGGAGACCTTCAACAAGCTGGGTATTCCATTGGAAGAGCAAAAAATGCTGACGGGGGTTGCCGTTGATGCTGTGTTCGATAGTGTATCGGTCAAAACCACTTACAAGGAAAAATTAGCTGAACTCGGTATCGTATTCTGCTCTTTTTCCGAAGCGGTGCACGAGCACCCAGAGCTTATCAGGAAATACCTGGGCTCCGTTGTTCCCTATACCGATAATTACTTCGCCTGTCTGAACTCTGCTGTATTCAGCGACGGATCTTTTGTATATGTCCCCAAGGGTGTAAAATGCCCCATGGAACTCTCTACCTACTTCCGGATCAATGAAATGAATACCGGCCAGTTCGAGCGCACGCTCATCGTAGCTGAAGAGGGTTCTTCGGTTAGTTACCTGGAGGGATGTACGGCTCCCATGCGCGACGAAAATCAGCTGCATGCCGCAGTAGTCGAATTGGTCGCCCTGGACGACGCCAATATCAAGTACTCCACCGTTCAGAACTGGTACCCCGGAGACAATGATGGTAAAGGGTGTATCTACAACTTCGTGACCAAGCGTGGTCTTTGTGAAGGGAAGCGTTCCAAGATCAGCTGGACTCAGCTGGAGACCGGATCGGCCGTTACCTGGAAGTATCCAAGCTGCGTGCTTAAAGGTG
>JASBTH010000276.1 GCA_030148525.1 Saprospiraceae bacterium
AAGCAGTTCGCGACCTTGATTCGCTAATTTTAACTGGAGGTGGTGACAAATCAGTTATTTATACCGCTTTCGAAAAGTTTTGGGCTTTGCCCAACCTTTTCACGCGAGTATATACTCGACTCGAAGTGGTTTGGATTCCCAAACCACTTCGTTGTCGGTATAATAGACATTTGCAGTCCAAAGGATAAATCCCAAACACGCTCTAACTCCACCGTTCCCGATCTTTTCGGCGACTCGATGGTCTGAAACGATCGCACGACCTGTACGTGCTCCAGGTGGCGGCCGCGATTTTCGCCGCGAGGTACCTTGTTATCGACCATGGGGTCGACCAGAGCTACCTGCAGGAGTGTGCCCCCGGGCACCTGACCGAGGGTGTAGGTGAGTGCCAGATTATTTTTGCCGGAAGGCACAACAGAAATAGCTACCGGAAGACCGGACGCTCCATGGGTGCTTCGGCAACGGGTACCGAAGTCGCTTCCGGAGTAGCGAAAAACAGGAAAAGGGATATAGCCAGGTTGGGAATAAGCATAACAGTACTGGTTTGTAGGATTTAAACGGAAAGCCATTATGAATAGATGCTCCGTCGTTCAATTACTCCTTTTTTACGCATCCATACTGTCTGCATTGCTACAAATATCCCATCAACTCACGTCGGCCAGCACCCGACTGATCTCCTTACCCAGCACATCGGGTTTGTAGGGCTTAGTGATGAAACCATCCATGCCAATGGCTTCGCAGCGCTCTTTTTCTTCGGCGAGTACGTGGGCCGTACAGGCAATAATGGGAATATCCAGCCCCATTTCCTCGCGAATGATGCGGGAGGTCTGGTATCCGTCGAGCACCGGCATTTCCAGATCCATCAGGATCAGGTCGAAGGTCTGTTCTTGCAGCAGGTCAAGTGTTTCCTGACCGTGATTCGCGATTACCAACTCCACCCCCAGTTTTTTCAGGGCAAAGGTGGCCAGCTTTTGATTCAGTATATTATCCTCAGCTAATAGGATGCGGACATCCCCCAGGGAGGGCGTTGTGTGATCGTCTTTCATCGTTTCCGCAGGCGTATTTTCGGGTTTGGACGAAGGGTCTACCAATGGGTAACGCAGCGTACAGAAAAAGGTAGCCCCCTTACCCACTTCGCTTTCCGCCCAGGTAGTTCCACTGTGGAGTTCTACCAGCATGCGCACGATAGCCAGGCCAAGTCCGGTGCCCAGTGTTTTGCGGTCGTGCTCCTCGTTCCCTTGCTCAAACCGCTGGAAAATGCGTTCCAGATTTTCGGGAGGAATACCGGGGCCGGTATCCTCCACCGAAAGCCGTAAAAAAATATCGTGGTCTGTCTGATCCAGGCATTCAAGACGTACACTAATCGAGCCTTTCTGGGTAAACTTTAGTGCATTTCCCAGCAGGTTCAGCACAATTTGATTCAACCGGGCTGCATCGCCCATTACCTGCTCGGGAATAGAGGGGGCGATAATGCAACGCAGGTTTAGTCTTTTCTCAAAGGCCATTTGGCTGATGAGCTGGATAGTGTGCTTTATCACTTGCCGGGGTTCCATCGGAGCCAGGCGCAGTTCCAGGCTGCCGGCTTCGTTCTTGGACAGGTCGAGAATATCATTGATGACTACGAGCAGGTTGTTGGCAGCCGATGAAATGGCTTCCAAATGAGTAGTCTGTTCTTCGGTCAGGTTAGTACGTTGGAGTAATTCACTAAATCCCAGGATAGCGTTCATGGGGGTGCGAATCTCGTGGCTGACATTTGACAAAAACTCATTCTTATAGCGAATTGCATTCGCCAGGTCCTGGTTAGTCTTACGGGCCTCGATCAGGGAAATGGTCGCCTCGGCCAGGTAACGCATCATCTGGCGCTGTTCCTCGGTCAGCGCTTTGGGTTGATTATCGATCACGCACAGGGTTCCCAGGTTGTGGCCTTCGCTGGTTTGCAAGGGATAACCAGCATAAAAGCGAATATTCGGGTCCTCGGTAACCAAGGGGTTTTTGCGAAAGCGTCGGTCCGACATAGCATCCGGCACCTCAAACAGCTCATTCGACATGATAGCGTGCTGACAGAAAGAGATGTTGCGTGGTGTCTCTGCGGCTTGGAGACCAATACGCGATTTAAACCATTGCCGGTGTTCATCGAGCAGAGATATCAGGGCGATTGGGCTCCCTGTAATGTACGACGCGAGCCGGGTCAGGTTGTCAAACTCGCGTTCGGGCAGGGTATCCAATATGTCATACTTCTCGAGCGCACGCAGTCGCTCCTGTTCGTTCGGTGGAATTGGACTCTCAGTCATAGATAGCAAGCATTTCTTAGTCAAAGGGCACTACCGGGTCAATCAGTATGTTATGGGGATTTAGGGACAGCAGGGAAGGCATAGGGCTGTTTCCAAAAGGGAAGAGTAGAACACTGTTGTGTAATCCCATAAACGCAAAAGTAGAATATTGGGTTACAGTTATTTTAGCCTTTCGGCAAAAAGAATCTGCCTGAAGTCCCTCCGGTCCTAAAGTCGCTCCCGGTCTCGAACTTTCAGTCGGCAGTTGGCAGTTCTCAGTTGGCAGTCTTTAATCTTTATTCTAAAGTTTAAATTTGCCTTTTTCAGGCGGTGAGCGCAGCCCGCACGGGCGGTGGTTCGCTGTACTTCCGTGACGCACAATCCGTGCGGTAAGCACTATGCTAGACGCCCTACGCTCCACGCAATCAAGAGCAATGATCCAATAGTAAAAAGCAAAACCGAAGCAACTCAGCCCAGGCGAATCGCTTCGGTTTCCAAAGTCTCTACCAGTACCTATTTCCCCTCGAGGATGGCCGAGTACTGCTGCGGGTCGCGCAGCAAACGGATGGCCTCTTGCACCTCCTCGTCGTTGCGCAGGCCGATGCGGACCTTGCCCTCCTGGAAGAAGTAGCGTCCGGCAATTTCTTTTTCGATCAGGTCGGTAATAACCTTTTCGTTAGCCCGGATGACCTCCATTTGCTCTTCTTTGAGGCGGCGCTCCAGTTGCACGAGTTGATCAGTAACCTGGTATCCTTCTTCGTTGGCTTTTTTCTTGAGTTGATCCATCAGCTTTTCGGCTTTGGTGTCGTAGCGAAGATCTTTGTCGGCCAGGAAGGAAATGAAGGCGTCGAAATCATTGAATTTGAGGTCGATAACGGTATCGGGAATGGTTGTATTAGTGGCGTATTCAGTGACAAAATCGAAGATAAGATCGTTGTTGATCAGGGATTTGATCACGGGAATATTATCGCCCCGCTCGGTTTTGATGTCGGGAGCAACACCACCGCCATCGAGTACTTCGCGGCCGCTACGTGTTTGGAAGACCGCGCGTTTGTCATCGGCGATATCGACGGGTTCACCGTCTTCGTATTCCACACTCTGGATGCAGCGTCCGCTGGGGATATAGTACTTAGCGGTGGTTAGCTTGATCTTTGCGTTGTAGCCAATGTCTTTGGTATTTTGTACCAGGCCCTTTCCGTAGGAGCGTTGTCCGATCAGGACCCCGCGGTCGTAATCCTGCATGACGCCACTCACAATTTCCGAAGCGGAGGCCGAACGATCATTTATCAGCACTACCAATGGGATTTCCTCGTCGATGGCATTGGTACGGGTGCGGAAAGTCCGGTCCCAGTCGCGCACCTTGCCCTTTGTGGTTACTACGATCTCATTTTGCGGGATGAAAATATTGCAGAGGTTGACGGCCTCGGAAAGGAGTCCGCCCCCGTTACCGCGTAAGTCCAGTACCATTCCTTTCAGGTCGGGATTCTCGAGGCGCATATCGCGCAGGGCGTTGGCCACATTGCGACCTGCCCGTTGGGTAAAAGTCGACAGATTGACGTAGGCGATATCCGCATCACTTCCGATCAGGCCGGAATAGGGTACGTTGGCCACATCAACTTCTCCGCGAGTGAGGGTAATCTGGACAGGTGCCTCTACCCCAGGCCGTTCCACTGCCATATTCACCTGCGTACCGGGGAACCCCTGCAGGATGGCTTCCACCTCGGCCTTGGATTTGCCCTTGGCAGTACGCCCGTCGATCGACAGGATGCGGTCGCCCACTCTCAAGCCTGCCTGATCGGCCGGTTGGCCCTCGTAAAGCTCGGTGATGGTGAGGTAATCACCCATCTTCTTGCTCTGTGCACCGATACCGAAATAGCGCCCTTGGCTGATCAGCCGGTAACCTTCAATATCTGATTCGGCGATGTAATTGGTAAAGGGGTCGAGGGAAGCAACCATGCTTTCCATCCCCTTGCGCATAAGGGAACCGGGATCGATATCGTCAACGTAAAAGGCATTGAGCTCCCGGTAGGCATTGGCGAAGAGCTCGATATTTTTTGAAATTTCAAATTGCTTATTGTCTTCGTACACCTCGTTAAAGGCTAAGCCAACGAAGGCAAGCGGGAGTACGAAATAGGAAATCTTGAGTATCCGCTTCATAGCTTTGTTTCTTTTAATAGTCGTGCGAAAGTTAGAGCGTGTTTGGGATTTGTTTTTGATGGCGAAAATGTCTAGAATTTGGTTCTCACAAAGCCTTTTTTGAGCTTCGTAGCATGGCTACGGGGCGAAAAAAGGCTGCAGTGAGGTTCAAATAATAGACATTTGCAGTCC
>JASBTH010000173.1 GCA_030148525.1 Saprospiraceae bacterium
GCACTTTTGAGGCGATGCATGGCTTGATAAGAAACCCGCTGGGGGTTGGTCGATGCGCCTAGAACCAGGGTTTTCATAAAACAGGTTTGAGGTTTGGGGTTTGAGGTTATAGGTAGAGTTTTGAGGTAAGGTGCCAGGTTACCTACCCTATAACCTTACCTCAAACCCCAAACCTCACACCTCAAACCTGAATTAAACCATGAGGCGTACCGGATCTTCCAGCATGTCCTTGAAGGTCTGCAGGAATTGAGCGCCGGTAGCGCCGTCGACCACGCGGTGGTCACAAGACAGGGTCACCTTCATCATGTGACCAACGGTGATCTCCCCGTTTTTCACGACGGGCTTCTCGACAATTGTGCCGACGGCCATGATGCAGGAGTCGGGCGGATTGATGATGGCCGTAAATTCTTCGATGCCAAACATGCCCAGGTTAGAGATGGTAAAGGTATTGCCTTGCATCTCTTCGGGCTTGAGTTTACGGTCTTTCGCTTTACCGGCCAGGGTTTTCACCTCGGTATTGATTTGCGAAAGCGTTTTCATGTCGGCGAAGTTGATCACCGGCACGAGCAGGCCTTCAGAAACGGCTACGGCCACCCCGACGTTGACATTCTTATTGTAGCGGATTTTATCCTCCATCCAGCTGGCATTGATAGCCGGGTGCTGGCGCAGGGCGACTGCTGAAGCTTTCACCACGAAATCGTTGAAGGAGATCTTGGTGGGTGCTACCTCATTGACCCGCTTGCGCATCTTCATGGTTTTTTCCATATCGATTTCTACGGTCAGGTAGAAGTGAGGTGCACTGAACTTGCTTTCGCCCAAACGGCGGGCAATGGTTTTGCGCATCTGGCTGACGGGCTCGTCTTCGTAGTTATCACCACCAGCAGTGAAGGTGAAGGGCACTACATCGGGCGCTTTTTCTTCAGGCGCTTCCTGTTTAGCCGGGGCCTCCTTAGCCGGTTGGGGCGTGGGAGCAGCTGCGGGAGCCGAATCTTTTTGTTCGATGGCCGCTTCGATATCGCGTTTGACGATCCGACCTCCATCACCACTACCATCAATAGAGGCCAGGTCAATACCGGCATCCTGGGCCATGCTTTTGGCCAGGGGGGATGCTTTTATGCGCTTATCGTCGCTACTACCTGAATCAGACTTGCTGGCAGGAGCAGCCGGTTCACTGCTTTTTTCGGTCTCTTGAGCAGAGCTCTCCGCTTTTTCTTCTTCTTTTTCGCTGGCTTCCTCCGATCCGTTGGACGATTGCTCGGCTTCCGCTTCCTCAATGGCTTTTTTCCAGTCTTCACCCTCTTCACCTATTACCGCAATGACTCCGTCGATGGGGACAGACCCCTCCTTTACGGCAATATGCAGAAGCACACCATCGAAAAAACTGTCTAATTCCATGGTTGCTTTATCCGTCTCTACTTCAGCAAGGGTTTCCCCTGATTCAACTTCTTCGCCTTCCTCTTTCAACCAACCAATAATATTGCCCTCTTCCATTGTATCACTCATGCGGGGCATCCGGATGACTTCAGCCATAGGTATTTCGTTTATTGACGTTACTAGATCAATTGGGATCTGAAAAAAATCAGTGCAATCGACAAGCGGCAGATAGGTCAAGCGACTTGTCCATTTGTAGCACACCTGCCAAATTTACGGTAATACAGGTTGTGGACAAATTTTGTTCAAGGAATTTTGGGTTTCCGCCTTCAGGCTAGGTGTTATTTGTACACTTTCTACCCTACTTTTCGTGATCGGACGCTCCACGCTCGACGCTCCACGCTCGACGCTCCACGCTCCACGCTCCACGAAGCCCTTAAGAGCGGTCGTGGTGCCGTCTGTTCACTAAAAGGTCATTCAAGGTAGGGCACATGTTCCACCCGCTTACTACCTTTGGTGTATGAATTTCTCCTCCAAATTAATTGAAGAAGCAGTTGGTGCATTTGCTACCCTGCCCGGGATCGGAAAGAAGACGGCCCTGCGATTGGTGTTGCATTTGATCCAACAAGAAAAATCGAGTACCACCGAGTTTGCGGAAGCACTAGTGCGCATGCGGGAGAACATCAGGGAATGTGCCCGATGCCATAATTTGTCGGACTCAGAGTTGTGTACTATCTGCGCCGATACCCGCCGCAACGAAACGGTGGTATGCGTGGTCGAAACCATACGGGATGTGATGGCCATTGAGGATACCGGTCAGTTTCGGGGTGTGTACCATGTATTGGGCGGTGTGATCTCTCCCATCGAAGGAGTGGGACCGCAAGATCTTAATATTGCCTCCCTGGCCCAGCGGATTGATGAACAGGGGGTGAAAGAAGTGATCATGGCCGTTTCACCGACTATCGAAGGGGAGACTACTATCTTTTACCTGGCTAAGCAACTGAAGCCCTACGATGTACAGGTAAGTACCATCGCCCGGGGAGTCTCCTTCGGCGGGGAACTCGAATACGCCGATGAGCTGACCCTCGGCCGGTCCATCGTGGCCCGGATACCCTACAAAAGCGATGATGATTCCGCATGAGTAATTCGCCTAGCCTGACAGTAGTTATTGTCAACTACAACGTACGCTACTTTCTGGAGCAGTGCTTGCTGTCGGTACGGCGGGCGTCGGAGGGATTGTCGGTAGAGACTATCGTAGTGGATAATAATTCATCCGATGATTCGATAGTCATGGTGGGTGAAAAGTTTCCGGAGGTCAGGCTGATCGCCAATCGCGATAACCCAGGCTTCTCCAAAGCTAATAATCAGGCTATCCGGAAGAGCGAGGGCGATTATGTACTTTTGCTAAACCCCGATACCGTAGTGGCCGAAGATACCTTCCGGGTCGTCCTGGATTATTTGGAAGATCACCCCAGGGTGGGTGGCCTCGGGGCCCGTATGATCGATGGTTCCGGTACTTTTTTGCCCGAAAGCAAACGCGGGTTTCCCACTCCCTTCGTGGCTTTTTGCAAATCGGTGGGCCTGAGTCGCCTTTTCCCCAAATCCCGCCGTTTTAATCGCTATCACCTGGGGTATCTGGATGAACACGAAAACCATGCAGTCGATGTGCTGGCCGGCGCTTTTATGGCCCTGCGTCGCTCCGTACTGGACGAGATCGGCTTGCTGGATGAGACCTTTTTCATGTACGGGGAGGATATCGATCTGTCGTACCGCATTGTTCAGGCCGGATACGAAAACCACTACCTGGCCGATACCACCATTATTCACTACAAAGGCGAAAGTACCAAGAAGGGGAGTCTGAATTACGTGCGGGTGTTTTACCAGGCCATGATCATTTTCGCGCGCAAGCACTTTCAGGGCCGGCGGGCACGGTTTTTTGTATCCATGCTGCAGGTGGCCATTTACCTGCGGGCAATGGTTACCATTCTGAGCAATGTATTCCGGGCGGGTATTCTGCCCCTGCTGGATGCGTTGTTGCTTTTAGGTGGTTTATTCGTGCTTAAAGACTTCTGGGGCGGCTACCACTTTGGTAATCCCGACTACTATGGCCGGACCTTCATGACCTTCAACGCCCCATTTTACACGGCCTTCTGGTTGTTGAGTATTTATCTGAGCGGCGGCTACGACCGCACCGCTACCCCCTGGCGGCTGGTGCGGGGGATTTTAGTAGGCACCTTGGTGATCGCGGCTATTTACGGTTTCCTGGACCAAACCCTGAGGTCGAGCCGGGCGCTCATCCTGCTGGGTATGGCCTGGGCCATTATCGGTACCATCGGCTTGAGGATGCTCCGGCAATTGATCCGTTCCGGATCCCTGCGTTTTGGTTTGCCGGGGCCTACCAACCTGGCGATCATTGGATCCCAGGAAGAAGCGAGCAGAGCTAAAATGCTGTTACAACGGGCTGAGGTCCGTAAAAAATACCAGGGGGTTATCCTTCCGGAAGAAACCGGCCATGCAACCGAAAATCCTGCTGAGGTGTACCTGGGCACACTCTCACGGCTTCCCGATCTCATTCGTTGGTTTGGCATAAACGAGCTCATCTTCTGTCTGGGCGACGTATCGGCGAAACAAATCATCAACTGGATGGACCGACTCGGTTCGCGAATGACCTTTAAAATTTTGCCGGAAGGCAGTGAAAGCATCATCGGCAGCTCTTCCAAAAACACCACCGGCGAGTTGTACACCATTGATGTGCGCTATCAGATCGCCACTCCGGCCAATCGCCGCAATAAACGGGTGTTCGACTTATTGTGGGTGCTGCTATTGCCAATCTGGGCACCAGTGGTTGCCCTGCGTACTCCCGGGAAACTCCCGCAATTAGTAAGGGGATGGGGAGCAGTACTTATCGGCCGGAAAACATGGGTTGGTTACCTGCCGGTGCAACCCGGAGACCCTCAATTGCCCGCCTTGCGACCGGGCGTTATTTCCTTCCTGGTAAATACCGGCAATGGAGCGATACCGGACGAGAAGACCCGCCGCCGACTGAACCGTCAGTACGCAAAAGAGTACACTCCGGAGCGCGATCTCCGCATACTGCTGAATCGGCGGTTTTAAGCAGGCCGCTCTATTGATCTGACGATAAATGGGTAACCGTATGCCCGGTTCAGGGCTCGGTAAAGGCTTTTTCGCCCGCTGGAATAGGTGCGTTTATCCTGTTCTGCCGCGGAGGGATAGGGCAGGAGAATTTTTCATTGTACACGCAAAGAGGATTGTAAGCCCGGTTAAAATCTACCGTTAGCAGGCCGTTTTCGATATCACCGATGCGCACATCGAGATAGCGGCCGCCAGCGTAGGTCGATTCCCCGTTGGTTTCATCCAGGAAAGGCAGAAATAACAGATCGCGGTGCAAAGGGCTGCGCAGATGGGCAAGTCGGCGATAGATCGTCAGTTGGTGGTCTTCACCATCGAGGGTAAAATAGAAGGTACCGTATTCCACGTACTCCGCCGGTTTTCCGGTCGTAGTAGCCATCTGGAATGGTTGGGCACCTTCGGTACGGCTGAAGGTACCGGTGACCCGGTAATCGGGATCGGCCGGAAAAAAAGTAACACCCCGCAGTCTTTCTGGAGTTAGCGGGGCCCCGGCACCTCCCTGCAGCAGTTTGATCTTGTATTGGTCGCGGTGGGTTTCCAGCGCTTCCGCAAAATCCGACTGGCTCCAGGCAAAAGCGGGAAGCAAAGAAATGGCAAGCAGGAACAATCGTATACACACGCTAGAGTACATTCAGGTAAGTATTGGTGATCAATAGTCAAGAATGGAGGTTGAGATTTAGGTTAAGGTCCAAGGTCCAAGGTC
>JASBTH010000195.1 GCA_030148525.1 Saprospiraceae bacterium
ATATTGGCGGCTGTTATTCAGGACGAGGTTGGCAATGAACCCGACCGGAATACTGATGCCCGCCATACGAACCCGGGGCGTACGAATCCATTCGTGACCTTCGACGGCAGTTTCAGTCTCAATGCCCCAATCCTCACGTATACGGAAAGCTGTTTTGAAGTCCATGCTGATCTCCCCGTTCGCTTCCAGGACGGTGAGGCCTGCGTTGTACTGGATCTTGAGGTCTACCGGTACCTGGTAAGAGATCACTTGAGAATCAATGCTAACGCGGATGGGTTCTTTTTTCTCGGCCCGGATCTTCATTTTGTCACCGTCTTTGAAGTCGTTATCCTCGTACACCACCCCGTCGAGCTGCTTATTCAGGGTGCGCTCCAATTCGGCGATACTCAGCTCAATGGGGATGCTGAGAACCGATCGCTTTTGTTCAACCAATTCCTGGTACTTTTCCATAGGTCGCTGCAATTGTCGGGGCCCCGAACAGGAGGCCACCATGAGTATGGTCAGTAGACAAAGAAATGAATGGTACGGGAGGCGCATGTTACTACATTTTTTGCGAAACCACGAATTATGGTTTTATCTATGTAAATGTGCAGAATTATGGCGGGATATGGAAGTTTTGCGCGTGACTGCTTCGTGACTTGACTTGCTCGGAGGTATGATTTGGCCAGGACGATCATCTTTGATGAGCCTTTCAGTTGGCCAAATCATACCTCCGAGCGGGCATTGTGATCCCTGGCGGTGCGTGTTTCGTTCTTTAAATGTAGGTGCGGGACTGCCGGATTTTTTGATCGGACACACACGGTAAATCCAGATCACTGCGGATTACCGGTCAAAAAATCCGGCTGGGTTACCAGGTGCGGAGGTTAGCGGAAATGCCAACCCATCAGTTAAAGCAAAGCAGAACTCCGCCGCTGGTTTTTGTTTGATAAGCTATAATTGTCTACCTGCCACCGTTAAATTTCCAAACAAAAAACAGCGGCAGTCCCCAACCAAGCGCAAAGAACAAAAGCTTGCGCCCACCGATGCAACCCTTTTGGCGAAAGCCTGTCATTACTGACGAAACAAATACCTGCAAAAACGATGAAGCACCTGTCTATACTTGGATCTTTAACAATAGTTATGTTGCTGTGCCTGACGCCGGTCTCGGCGCAGGTGATCTGGAATTCTTCCAGTGATGATCGCGCCTTTCTCGGCGTGACGACGGATGAAGTATCCGAACGAAAGGCTGAACTCCTTGGCTTTGAGAACCGCCACGGAGCCTATATCACCTCTATTGTCGAAGGAAGTGCGGCCGAAGAATACGGTTTTCAACCCCTTGATTACATCGTGGCCGTTAACGATGAATCCATGGACTGGTCGACCGACCTGACCGAGCTGCTCGAGCAATACGAACCCGGCGACGAAGTGATTATTTATTTTTACCGAAAGGGAAAAAAACAATCTAAACCAGTAACCCTGGGGAAGCGCCGCTCCTCCTGGAAGACCAATTTCAGTCTGGCCAGAGTTACCGGCCGCAATGACCCCTTCCTGGGGATCAGCCAGCACTCTGCCTATTCGGAATACGAGCTTGGGGTTCGTGTCAACATTATTGACGGATCTACGGCTGATGAGCTGGGGATGAAAGACGGTGACGTAATTCAAACCATTAATGGTTACACCATGATCGACTGGCAAGACATTCAGGGAGCTATCAAGATGATGAAACCCGGTGATCAGGTGTCCGTAGCCTGGGAGCGGGAAGGTCAAAAGTATACTAAATCCGGCACCCTCAAATCGGAGTCGGATCGTCGTACTGATTATTCCCTGTCCTTCTCACGGACTGCCAGAAGCAGTGATTATGCCTTCCTGGGGATATATTCCAACCCCATCAGTGCCGAAAAAGCCCAAAAACTAGGGTTTGACAACCGCTACGGCAGCTACGTAACCGGGGTGATGGATCGCAGCGCAGCCAAAAAAATTGGTCTGCAGCCCTTCGATTACATTGTAGGGATTGATGAATACCGCACCGGTAAGAACCAGGACCTGACCGACATCCTGCGCAAATACGATGTAGGTGAGTCAGCGACTCTGCACTTTATTCGTCAGGGCCGAAAAATGACCCGCAATGTAACATTTACCGACCGCGATGATGCACGCGATGCACGCCGGGAGCGCTGTGATGACCCTTTCCTGGGGGTTCAGCAGTCGTTCTCTACTAATCCGAAAACAGGGGTAGTCGTCAATATTATCGACGAATCCACCGCCGACAAAGCCGGTATGAAAGACGGTGACATCATTACCCACATCAACGGCTTTACCATTTTGGACTGGGAAGATCTGGGTACCGCCGTTGATGCCATGGAAATCGGAGCCGACATCAAGCTCGACTTCCTGCGCAACGGAGAGCAACAGAAGGGACGCGCGCCCATCCAATCGGATTGCGATCGCCGGGATCGGTCTAACCGCGCCATTAATCTCGACTTTGGAGAAATGACCATCAACCTCTTCGGTGATGATGAGGATGAAGAAGGGGAACGGGAAGCAGTCAGAGATATGCGGGTGGACTTACAGAGTATTAGCAGCTCCGATATGAATCGCCTGCGCAATGAATTTGACCTGGATATTCCCAACAGCAGCAGTTTGAACGTTCAGGACCTGCAGTTATACCCCAACCCGGAGACGGGCAGGTTCCGTCTGGAATTTAAATTGTCACAGCGGGGTGATACTGGTGTGCGCATGTACAACAACAGCGGTCGGGAGATTTACCAGTACGATCTAGGTGGATTCAGCGGTGAATTTGCGGATGATGTGGACATTGCTCAAAACGGAGAGGGTTCCTATTTTCTGTTGATTCAGCAGCGGGGTCAGGCTTTCGCCAAAAAGATTGTATTGAAGAAGTCATAAAAACCATTTTGAAGCGGCACTTTGCAGGGTGCCGCTTCAAGGCGAGGTTTTTCTCAAGACGCAACGCGGTCTTGCCGAGGTCATCTGGTCACCAGATGACCTTTTTAAATAAAGAAGGTCCGGCGAAAAACCAGTTCCGCCGAAACGAGGAACTGATTTTTCGCCGCCCCCAAAACACGTTAATCGTCGCCCTGTAGGGTGTAAATGTTTTGCAAAAGCAGCCTTTCGGCAAATTTCCCGGGTTCCGATTTTTGGTTTGCCGAATTCCTTACGATATTCCGGATAAGGAATAAGCCTTTAAAAGATTAACAGCAAAACTATGCAACAACTATTGACAAAAGTCCGTGTGTGGACCTTTTTGTTCGCACTCGGTGCCTTATTCATGCAACCTCAGCCTGTACATGCTCAGGAAACAGCCGATTTTGAGGAAGCAACCTATAACAGCCTGGATTACCGGCTGGTCGGACCCTTCCGGGGCGGTCGTTCCGCAGCCGTGACCGGTGTTCCCGGTAAGCCCGATCTGTACTACATGGGCGCTACCGGCGGCGGTGTTTGGCGCACGGAAGACGGTGGTCAAACCTGGGAAAACATCTCCGACGGCTATTTTGGCGGATCGATCGGTTCGGTAGCCGTAGCCGAATCCGATAATAATGTCATTTATGTCGGCGGCGGGGAAGTCACCGTTCGCGGAAACGTCTCCTACGGCTACGGCATGTTCAAATCAGTCGATGCCGGTAAGACCTGGGAATCTATCGGATTGCCCAACTCCCGTCACATTCCGCGCATCCGCGTTCACCCTAAGAATCCCGACCTGGTTTACGCCGCGGTAATGGGTGATCTATACAAGCCCACCGAGGAACGCGGCGTGTACCGCTCCAAAGATGGTGGTGAAACCTGGGAGAAGATCCTCTTTGCAAATGAAAATGCCGGTGCCGTAGAGCTGGTGATGGACCCAACCAACCCGCGTAATCTATACGCCTCTACCTGGCGCATTCGCCGAACTCCGTACAGCCTGGAATCAGGAGGTGAAGGCTCCTCCATGTGGAAGAGCACCGACGGCGGTGATACCTGGACCGAGATCATGATGAACGAAGGTTTGCCGGAAGGCCCCATTGGCATCATTGGTCTGGCTGTTTCCCCGGTAAACCCCGAACGGGTATTTGCGATCATTGAAGCCGATAATGGCGGTGTTTTCCGCTCTGATGATGCCGGTAAGACCTGGTCGAAGGTGAACAGCAGCCGTTCGCTGCGTCAGCGTGCCTGGTACTACAGTAAGATCTATGCGGATACTGAAGACGAAGACATTGTGTATGTCATGAACGTGCGCTACCACAAATCAACCGATGGCGGCCGCACCTTTGAGGCCAGCGGCGCCCCCCACGGTGACCACCATGATCTGTGGATCGCTCCCG
Organism: Saprospiraceae bacterium; assembly: GCA_030148525.1. Lineage (GTDB taxonomy): Bacteria > Bacteroidota > Bacteroidia > Chitinophagales > Saprospiraceae > DT-110. The sequence goes on from JASBTH010000195.1 coordinate 4,296, forward strand.
AAAACAACCAACGCATGATCATTGCCGACGACGGTGGCGGGCAGGTGAGCTACGACGGCGGTGAAAACTGGTCGACCTACCACAACCAGCCAACCGCTCAGTTCTATCGGGTCACCACCGACAATGCCTTTCCCTATCGCATCTACGCCGCCCAGCAGGATAATTCAACGGTTCGCATTGCCCACCGTACCGATGGTTATTCCATTACGGAAGACGACTGGGAACCAACCGCAGGTGGAGAATCAGCCCACATTGCCGTGGACCCGGAGAATCCGGATATTGTCTACGGCGGTAGCTACGGGGGTTACCTGACCCGGGTGAATCACGAAACAAACCAGTCGCAGGCAATTAATGTGTACCCCGACAATCCCATGGGGTACGGGGCCGAAGGCATGAAGTACCGCTTCCAGTGGAACTTCCCCATCTTCTTTTCACCCCACAATCCGGATAAGCTCTATACGCTTTCCAACCACGTCCACGTGAGTATGGACGGCGGTCGTTCCTGGGAAACCATCAGTGATGACCTGACCCGCAACGATCCCGAGAAACTAAAATCCTCCGGTGGACCGATCACCCAGGACAACACGGGTGTGGAGTACTACTGCACCCTTTTTGCCGGTGCCGAGTCACCCTACGAGGAAGGACTGATCTGGGTCGCTTCCGACGATGGCCTGATCCACGTCAGCAAGAACGGCGGCAGCAAATGGGAGGATGTAACGCCCGATGGTGTGCCGGAGTGGATGATGTGGAATAGTGTGGAGCCTGACCCATTCAACGAAGGTGGGGCCTTTGTTGCCGGCACCCGTTACAAGCTGGGTGACTACGAGCCCTACCTGTACCATACCACCGACTACGGACAATCCTGGACCAAGATCACCGACGGTATTGCCGACGATCACTTTACCCGGGTGGTACGCGCAGATCCGGATCGCCAGGGACTGCTGTACGCCGGCACCGAAACGGGCATGTATATCAGCTTCGATAATGGCGACAGCTGGAAGTCCTTCCAGATGGACCTGCCAACGGTCCCCATTACTGACCTGACGATCAAGAACGACAACCTCGTGGTCGCTACTCAAGGGCGTAGCTTGTACATCATCGATGACCTTACGGTATTGCACCAGGTAACACCGGAGGTTGCCGATAAAGACATGCATCTGTACAAACCTATGCCCAGCTACCGCATGAACGGAGGTGGTCGTCCGGGATCCCTGACCGCTGGTGCGAACCATCCCGGCGGAGTCATGGTTAACTTCTACCTGAAGGAGAAACCAGCCGAAGACGCCACCCTTGAGATTGCTTTCCACGAGATGGACGGCACCCTAATCCGCAAATTCTCCACTAAAGCCAGTGATCGCGCCGAGCGCATCAACGACCTGGAGGCGGGTGGCAATACCTTCAATTGGGATATGCGTTATGCTCCCGCCACCGAATTCGACGGGATGATCCTGTGGTCGGGCAGTATGGCTGGTCCGATGGCCGTACCAGGGCCCTACAAAGTAACCCTGACGATGAACGGGGAAACGCAGGAGCAGACCTTTGAGATCCTGAAAGACCCTCGTTCCGAAACCGACCTGGCCGGATTCCAGGAACAATTCGACTTTTTGATCGATGTACGCGATAAGGTGAGCGAAGCCCACCAGACAATCATCGATATCCGCACCGTCCGCGATCAGTTGAATCACTTCCGCGGTCTCTGGAAGGGCGATGAAAGCATGAAGGATCTGGTAGAACGCGCCAAAGAGATCGATGAGAAAATGACCGAGATCGAAGAGGCCCTGTACCAGACCAAAAACCAGTCACGCCAGGATCCGTTGAACTACCCGATCAAGCTGACTAATAAATTAGCACACCTCAACTCCCTGACCGGTCGTGGCAATTTCCCGCCCACCAAGCAGGCCTACGAGGTAAAGGAAACGATCGGTGAGCAGATCGACGATGAGCTCGAAAAATTCGAGGAGGTGAAGAACAGCGACCTGCCGGAGTTCAACCGGATGGTGAAGAGTAAGTCGATCGATGTTATTTCATTGGAAAAGAAGAAGGAATCTTCTTCTTAAAAAGACTCGGGACCGAAAGATTCTAGATTCTAGATCTACTATCTAGCCTCTTTTTGTCTCCTATCTTCCTAAAAAATGTCGTTCGGGGCCGCTCCTTTTGATAAGGAGCGGCCTTGTTTTTTTTGGCAAACGATATTAATAATATCCTGGTATATATTGGGCTTTATTTCCTATTATTCTCTTGGTATATAATACCCAAGTAATCAATCAATTCTTCATCTTTTTCATATGAATTTCCGTTGTAACGAATAGTAAAACCATCGTAAAGCAGCTTGACTTTAGAGCCTTTACCATACCTCAAGTAGCAAAGAATATATACACTCATAAAATCATGGGTTGGCTCTATTGGTTTTAATTTTTCGATATAGCTTTGAATAGAATCTATTACAACATTGTCCCGAATGATAATTGGTTCAAGCTTTCGAATAGATCTTGGTTTGCCCCCCTATTAATCGGACTTTCGAACAGTTCGGTTTGAATAATAGATTGTCCTATTAATATCTTTGCATTAGCGAGATGCGACCGAC
>JASBTH010000196.1 GCA_030148525.1 Saprospiraceae bacterium
GGTGCCGTTGCAGACCACCACCCGCTTATCCCCTTCGTGTACCCGGTCCAGGTACTGCATAGCCAGTAAAGGCTCCGGTTTTTTGGCGAAAGCCTGCAAAAAATCCAGGAAGGTCTCGGATTGATCACCCGACCAGACCCGGTCTCCATCGACCTTTACGATCCCCTTACCACCGTAGTTGTTCAGGGGCTTGAGCACGTAGGGGAATTGGTCTTTCCATTGCAGCAGATCATCCACCGATTCCACCAGTTGGATGGGCGGACAAAGGTCGGCTACCTCCAGTAAGAACGCCTTGCTGGAGGTGCGGGCAATACCCGAGGGACGGTTGATAATACGGTGCTCGGGATATTGGCTCACCAGATGATCGGCAAATACCGGATCGTAGGGCGGCGGCAATCGCAGCAAAATGCTATCGAAATCGGATAGTCGTACCCGTTCCAGTTTGCCACGGTAGGCGGCTCCTTTTTCCGAATAGTCAAATTGCTCGTCAACCGTAGTCGCGTAGAGCCGTGCCTTTTCGGCCTTACCGGCAAAAAAAGCCTGGTTGCCCAGCGTGCCCCGGCTGGCTACGGCCAGGTGGGCACATTTTGGGTGTTTCCGAATCGCCTGTAACAATGCGTACAGGGAGTTTTCGGGACTGTGCGAGCGATGGTCGGTAAGGACCAGCAAGCGAAAAGCATTCATAACACATACCAGCTTGGTTTCGCTGGTCAGTAGTTGGTTTACACCAAAATTTCGTTTAATAATGCTTCGTCATCATTCAGGGATCGGAACAACCGCATGCGGAAGCGCCCCTGTTTGTTGATCAATGTCTTGGCCATCTCATCAATGGCTACCGTGGAGAGCACCGTTTGGATGTAGGCTTCGATCATATCATCCAAACCGATCCCCAACTTATTAAAATCGCGCCTGTCCATTAACAACAAGCGATTGGTATCACTTCCCCAGGTACCGTCCTCATTCTTGATCGACAGGTTGGTACCCAGCATATCCCAGGAGGCCTTGCCCTCCGAGATTTCATTTTCCAGCGGCTTGGCAGCCCGGCGAGCGTAGACGCAGAGTGGTAGCAAACCCTCTTTTGTGCTGCTGATCATCATCCGCAGATCGGCCACGAAGGTATTGCCCTTACTGTTAGGAATCGTTCCCACGTGGTAGAGGCGCCCGGCTGAGGAGATCGACGACCACTGGTAGTTGCCGATCAGCGACTGCACAATAAACCGATCGTAGGTGAAATCCATGTCCATAAATTCCTCCAGTTCCTGTTCACTGACAATCGTAAACACTCCCTGCCCCGCATTGCTGTAAGGCACCTTGATCACGGCCTGCCCCCCGAACTGCGCGACGTACAGTGGAATCTCGTTCTTACTGACGTCCATGATCGTCTGGGGTACGTTGATCTTAAGGCCCGATCCCTCCAGCTTGCCGTTGAAAAAATCGTAGGCTTTGGCCGCCACCATTTTATTGCGGCCACCGGCCAGACAGGCAACCGTCGGATTCAGGATACGCGTCTTGGTGTGCAGCGGAATACGCGACCAGGGACGCTGGGTTACGTACCGGAACGCCGCCCGGATGGGATGCCACTCACCGGCATCATCCCGCACCTCCAACACCCCCTCGGTAAAACGCACGCCCGGATCTTGCGCATCCTGGTGAAAGGAAGCGTACCAGACTTTTTCACCGAACACATCAGCAATTACCTCTGCATAACCCGAGGCTTCCATGGGGTTTTTATCGTAAATAACCGCCAGGTCTCCTTTGACCGGCGTCCGCTTCTTGCTGAGCATGGGTTTAAACGTACGCTCAATCAACAAACGGTACGATCCCTGCTCCTTATGGTCATCCAGCAACGGCATGGATTTTTGCCCGGAAGGGCAGGAATTATTCTCAATAACCACCATTTGACGTTTACCGCCGGCCGAAGTCACATTTATCAGATCAGCCCCCGCCCATTGAAAATATTTACAGGAGTAATTGAGCAGCTCGTGGAGATACTCCGCTGAGACCATCGGATGCAAATGGCAGTACCGATTGACAATGCGGTCGCGCGACAAATTGAGGAAGTAATTCACCATGGGATGGATGGTGGCGTTGAGGGCCTTATCGTACCAGTGGCGGTGACCTTCGAATTGTCCGGGTTCTACAAAGATGGCGTTGGGCAAATCAGGGTGTTTTAAGTTGAATAAACGACCGCAATCTACCAATAATACCGAAAGGAAGAAACCCCGGAAGTGAAGGTCCACGGTTTACGATTCACGGTTCACGGATGGAACCGTAGGCCGTAAACCGTGGAGCGTTGACCGTTTAACCGAATGGGTGCAGTGCCCGCTGCGGGTACCGCAGCGCCCGTACCGACCGGTAAGCGCCCTCATCCTGTACAAAGTCGACCAGATCCTCTACGGTGGCATCATCCAGGAGGTTCATCAGGGGCTGGGGGTGGTCGAAGAGAACGTCCAGGGCCGCACGGACCTGCTCGTCCCAGCGATCGGCTAATTTTTCCGGGTCTTCCACCCGGATCATGCCGCGACAGCCTTTTTTGGCGCAAGCCAGGGGCATTTCATATTCCAGGTTAAAGAGGCCGTATTCATCGGTGATCTCTTCACCGGGCTGGATGTCGCGAATGGCGACCTCGAAGCCGTAACCGGTGCTCATGGTGTTGCATTGGCAGCAGTGGTTCACGTACTTGGCCGTGTCCCAACTGAGAATGCGAAAGCCCCGCTCATCAATGTAGGAGTACTTCTCGATCACTTCCTGCATGGCGGGGGAATGGGCGAGGTACTCCTCAGGTGTTAATTCAATTTCCAAAGCGTCTTTGACGTAGACAATAGTGCCTTTCGGGATGAAGGCAGTGGCGAACAGGCCATAGCCCATATCCTCACTGATAAAACGAAGGCAGGTATTGGGATGAATCATAACTAGTTGAAACAAGTTAAAGTGTCAAAAAAATTGTTTTTCATCTTTCAGCCAACCGGTCAGACTGAGACGTGACCGATGGGTCGGCAATACTTCGTGTTCCAGGCGGGTGCTTTCAAAACAGACCAGCCGTCCGGCCAGGGGCTCGATCTGACGAGCCGCTTCAGTACCGTCATCATTAGGCAGATAAATCATAAGTTCTCCGCCGTCACCGGGTCGCCACTGATCGTTCAGGTAACAGATCACGGACAATTTTCGGGCGGAACCATCGCGAAATACGTCCAGGTGTCGCTTGTAGAAACTCCCCGGCTGGTAGAGTGCGTAGTGGATCTCCGCGTCGCGGATCCCCAGGAAGCAGGTCCGGTTCAGGTAGGTGACCAGGTTTTGCAGACGCTCGAGATACAGTACCGTTGCTGGTCCGGACGACTGGTTATCGACCCAATGGATGAGGTCCGACCGAACGTCTTTGGCCCGCTGGTAATCAGTACCGTGGCCTACACCCGCCGGACGGAAGGCCTGCAGTTCGGATAGGTGGAAGGCCTCGCTACGGCAACCCGCCACCTCATTGGCATCGAGGAAGTGGTCGACCACCGCGTAACCCTCCCGGGTCAGTCCCTGGACGACTTCTTCAAAATCAATGGGTGAGGCAGAAGATCCAAATGTCATGTCGTTTTTTTTTGGCAAAAGACAGGGGGCTTTCTGAATACTTTCTGAATTCATGTTGGATCGAAACCGTACCTTACCGGGAGGTTGGCCATAGATCATCACGTACAATGGCAATTGTCAAAGCCCAACCTCCCGGTACAGTGTAGTAGGTAGAGGGTATTAGGATTAAAGCATGTCCTGCTATCTGACACTCTCTCCCAAACACCACGTGAAATTTTGGCATTCAGCCGTTTAGCAACCGATCAGCCAGTCAATCTCACATCACCTTAGAGTCTATGAAGATTTTGATCATCGAAGACGAAGCGCCTCTACGGGAAAGCCTGAAAAGCTACCTCCGCCAGTCGGGCTTTGTCTGTGAGGAGGCCGCCACTTTCCGGGAGGGTTATAAAAAGCTGTTGAACTACGAGTACGAGTGTGTTTTGATCGACCTCAACCTGCCCGACGGGGACGGGCTGAAGCTGGTCGACCTGGCAAAAGACTCAGAGCAGCCAACGGGCATTATCATCACCTCGGTCCGCGATGGGATCGAGGAACGCATCCAGGGCCTGGATCTGGGCGCCGACGACTATCTCACCAAGCCCTTTAACCTGTCGGAGCTCAATGCCCGCATCCGCGCGGTACTGCGGCGCAAGGCGGCCATTCCCGACCAGATGATCAGGTTGGGTGAGATACAGATCTGGCCCGATGAGCGCCGGGTGGTGGCTGCCGGAGAGGAACTGGTACTGACCCGCAAGGAGTACGATATCCTGTGGTATCTGGCCCGCAATAAAAACCGGGTCGTCACCAAAGACAGTATTGCCGAGCATTTGTGGGGTGATTATATGGATGAGGCCATCAGCTTTGACTTCATCTACGCTCACATGAAGAATTTGCGGAAAAAATTAAGTGAGACCGGTTGCGGTGATTACATCAAGACGGTTTACGGCATTGGCTATAAATTCTTGGTACCATGATTTGGATGGGTATTGGTTTGGCACTGACCCTGGGATTTGGGTTGGGTTGGGTGCTTTCGCAAAAAGCGTTAAAAAGCAGATGGTCCGCTCAAGTATCCAAGCTGGTCACCTGGCTGGATAAGCTCTCCATGGAGGATACTGAAGGGTCGTCGCCGGCATCCCCCTACCTGGATAAGCCACTGCGTTCCATACCGCAGGCTTTGAAAAAGCACCTGGAGGAATGGCGGACCGACCTGCAACACAATCGGGCCTTTACCCAGCATGCGGCCCACGAGCTGCAGACGCCCCTGGCAGTGATCAAGGCGCAGGCCGAATTGCTGTTGCAATCCCCCCAATTGGAAGAAGCCGACATGGAGCCCCTGGGCCAGATCATTCAACAAGCCAACCGGTTAAGCAAGATCAATGGAGCGCTCATCCTATTGACTAAGATCGAGCAGGCCCAGTTTACGGATGAAACCAGTGTTGACCTCGAAGCTACCTTGCGATTGCTGCTTACCCATTTTGAGGATCTGATCGAGGCAAATGGATTGAAAGTGGACACCACGGTGAGCGAACCCAAGCCCCGCGTGTTCATGAGTCAGACCCTGGCCGAAATACTGCTCGCCAATCTGTTGCAAAATGCCATTCGCTACAATGTGCCCAAGGGCTGGATTCGTCTGGAGATTAATCCGGATGAGCTGGTCATCTCGAACCCCGGCAAGCCTCTGACGCGGCCGGCCAGCGAGTTATTCGAGCGCTTCACCCGCTCGGACGAGCTGGAGGAGAGCATGGGACTGGGGCTTTCTATTGTACAGCGCATCGCCGATGCGTACGGTTTGGGGGTTTCGTACAGTGAGGTGGGTGGGGTGCATCGGGTGGGGGTGATGGGAAATCGGAAAGCGGAGGTCGGAGGTCGGAAATAGCCTTCTGTATTAGTCTTTTCTGACTTACCTGAGAGATGGTTATGTAAATCACATCTTGTCGCCTATGAACTTCAGGTAATTCTCAGGGGTAAAAACGGCAATGTCGGACTTTTCGTAGTCTTTGACGTTTCGGGTAACTATTGCTTCAATGTCTCCCACAGCTAATGCAGTGGCGTATTGGATAGAATCTTCAAAGTCGTTAAAACCGTTTCTCCGCAAGTACTTCCTTATAATCAAAATCGTCATCCACCTTGATGATGCCTCTCAACCTTTGTAC
>JASBTH010000198.1 GCA_030148525.1 Saprospiraceae bacterium
CCCATCACCCTGTCGGAATTACAGGGCTTCCGGGATGCCCTCCTGGAGCTGTGCGTTCCCATCGACCTGAATGGGGAGGAAACCCTCGATATTGTCGGTACCGGCGGAGACGGCAAAAATACCTTCAATATCTCCACTACGTCAGCAGTGGTAATTGCAGGTGCGGGCTACAAAGTCACTAAGCACGGCAGTTACGGAGTATCCTCTTCGGTGGGTTCCTCTAATGTGCTGATGGCCCTTGGCTACGATTTCACCAATAATGTGGATACCCTGAAGCGACAGGTCGACGAGGCGAACATGTGTTTCCTCCACGCACCCCTTTTCCACCCGGCCATGAAAGAAGTAGTGCCGGTTCGCAAGGGATTAGGCACAAAAACGTTTTTCAATATGCTGGGGCCCTTGGTTAACCCTCTGCAGCCCAAATACCAGCTGTTTGGTACCTTTAGTATGGAGCTGTCGCGGATGTACCAGTACATCATGCAGCATACCGGACGCCGATTCGCCATCGTTTACGCATTGGACGGGTACGACGAAATATCCCTCACGGGCGACTTTAAGATTCGTACTAATGAGCACGAGCGGATGATTTCGCCCGGTGATCTGGGATTCCCCAGGGTAGATCCGTCCGCTCTTTTCGGAGGTGACACGCCCGAGGAAGCCGCCGGAATATTTGTCTCCGTGCTGAAGAACGAGGCTCCAGAGCCCCATAAAAACGTAGTGATCGCCAACGCGGGCCTGGCTATCCAACTGATCAAGCCCGAGCAATCAATAGAAGATTGCCTGGCGGAAGCCCGCGAGAGTATCGAGTCGGGAGCGGCGTTTGCGGGACTTCGTCGGCTCACGGAGATTAAGTAAGTGGATGTCGATCCTCCGGATCGACGGAGAGTTGGAGAGAGGGAGAGTTGGAGAGAGGGAGAATTGGAGATTAGGGGATAAGGAGAGGAAACCTCATTTGCAAAGACACCCCTCTTCCTGAGGGAGAGGGACCGGGGGTGAGGGTGAATTGGAGATTAGGAGAGTTGGTGAATTGGGGAATTGGAGATTTGGGGTGAGGGAGAATTGGAGAGTTGGAGAAAAGTCAGAAGTCAGAGGTCAGAAATTTCAACCTCAATCTCAGCCTGCATTCATTCGAACATAAAATGAAATAGAAAAAATACGTCCATCGAAAGAAAAAACGACACACCATGACCATCCTCGAGAAGATTGTTCAACATAAGCGGAAGGAGGTGGCCGAGCGCCGTGATCTGTATCCCGTAGCCTTATTGGAGCAAAGTATTTACTACCAAACGCCGGTGGTTTCGATGACCAAATACCTGCAACGGCCCGATAAGAGCGGGATCATTGCCGAGTTCAAGCGGCGGTCACCCTCAAAGGGAGATATTAATCGCTACGCTTCGGTGGAGCAAGTGACCATTGGGTACATGCAGGGAGGAGCCTCCGGACTTTCGGTGCTGACCGATACCGAATTCTTTGGCGGAAAAAATGCGGATCTTACGGAGGCGCGAACCTATAATTTTTGCCCCATTCTGCGCAAGGATTTTATCATTGATGAATACCAGATCATTGAAGCCCGCAGCATTGGGGCTGATGTGGTTCTGCTTATTGCCGAATGCCTCGACCGCGGCCGTTTGAAGGAGTTGGCGCGTTTCGCCAGAGACCTGGGACTGGAGGTGCTGATGGAGATCCACTCCGCTGATCAGTTGGAGAAAGCCAACGAATACGTGGATATCGTGGGGGTGAATAACCGAAACCTGAAAGATTTTACCGTGGATATACAAACCTCTATGGATTTGTATGATCAAATCCCGCGTGAATTTGTCAGGATCTCTGAAAGTGGTATCTCCGACCCTAATGCAATCATTCAACTAAAAGAAAAAGGCTTCCAGGGATTCCTGATCGGTGAGTATTTTATGCAAGACGATGCGCCCCACAAGCGTTGCCAGGAATTTATCCGCCAGATACAATCCATGGAAGATAACCTCAAAAACGCCATAGCCTGATGAAATTCGTAAAAGTATGTGGTATGCTGGAGCCCGCTAATATAAAAGTGGTGGCCAAACTGCCTGTTCAGTACATGGGGTTCATTTTTTATCCGCATTCAAAGCGCTTTGTCGGGAAAACCAAACTGGCCGACTGGCTGTCTAAGAACGGTAAGGTGCTGGAAGGTATACGTAGAGTGGGCGTCTTTGTGAACTCGGAGTTGGATGCGGTCCTCAATGCCGTGCACGATTACCAACTCGACTACGTTCAACTCCACGGGGATGAGAGTCCCGAGTACTGCGCAGAACTGACTGGTCTGTGGAGCTTCAGCTCCGTACGCAGTGCCCACCTCATACGGGCCTTTTCGGTAGACGAGCGATTTGACTTTGGCGACACGGCAGCCTATGAGCCTTATGCCAATCAGTTCATTTTTGATACTAAGGGTGCAGGTTACGGGGGCACCGGCCGACAATTTGACTGGAGCCTGCTGCAACAATACCACGGCACTAAGCCCTTTTTACTTAGTGGTGGCATCCGACCGGATTCGGTGGAAGCCATCCGCAGCATGGACCACCCGCAAATGATGGGTGTTGATATCAACAGCGGCTTTGAAACCGAGCCGGGGGTGAAAGACCCGCAGGCCATTGCCACCTTTATCCAGGAATTTCGCAAAAACTAAAGATCATGATAGGAATTGACGAGAAAGGCTATTACGGGGAGTTTGGCGGTGCCTACATCCCCGAGATGCTGCACCCAAATGTGGAAGAACTCCGCAAGGCATACGTTGGCATCTGGGAAGATGAAGCCTTTCAGAAAGAATTTCGCGAACTGCTGCGCGACTACGTTGGTCGGCCGACTCCTCTATATTATGCTTCCCGCCTTTCGGCAAAATACAATGCCAATATCTACCTGAAGCGCGAGGATCTGTGCCATACGGGAGCTCATAAGGTAAATAATACAATTGGTCAGATCCTGCTGGCCAAGCGGTTGAATAAAAAATACATCATTGCCGAAACCGGTGCCGGTCAGCACGGGGTTGCCACCGCCACGGTCTGCGCCCTCATGGGCATGCCCTGCATCGTGTACATGGGCGAGATCGATATTGAGCGACAAGCACCCAACGTAGCCCGCATGCGCATGCTGGGAGCTGAAGTGCGTCCGGCGAAGAGCGGCAGCCGTACCCTGAAGGATGCCACCAACGAGGCCATTCGTCACTGGATCAATCATCCACAAGACACCCACTACATTATCGGTTCCGTAGTGGGGCCACACCCATATCCCGATATGGTCGCCCGTTTCCAATCGGTGATCAGTGAAGAGATGATGTGGCAACTGCAGGAGAAAACTGGTAAGCCCGATCCTGATATTGCCATTGCCTGCGTTGGCGGTGGCAGCAATGCGGCCGGAACGTATTACCATTATCTCAATAAAGAACACGTGCGTCTGATCGCCGTCGAGGCGGCCGGCCACGGAGTTAACAGCGGTGAATCCGCGGCAACTTCTGTTTTGGGTACCAGGGGGATAATTCACGGTAGCCGGACCTTGCTGATGCAAACACCCGACGGACAGATCGTGGAGCCGTATTCCATTTCGGCGGGACTCGACTATCCGGGGATCGGCCCCATGCACGCCCACCTGATCGCTTCCGGCCGGGCCGAAGCGGTTAGTGTAACGGATGATGAGGCCATGCAGTGGACCTACTACCTCAGCCGTATGGAGGGTATCATCCCCGCTCTGGAAACTTCACATGCTTTTGCGGCTCTCGACCATATCGAATACAAGCCCGGTGATGTGATCGTAATCAACCTGTCGGGCCGTGGCGATAAGGATCTCAATACCTTTATTACGCATTACGACAAATACAACGACTGACCTATGAACCGCATCCAACAACTTTTTGCTGACAAGCAAGAGGATATACTCAATATCTATTTCACCGCCGGTTATCCCAATCTGGAAGACACCGAACCAACCATCCTGGCTTTGGCGGAAGCTGGTGTTGACCTGATCGAAGTGGGTATGCCCTATTCCGACCCATTGGCCGACGGACCCACTATCCAGGAAAGTGGTACGGCGGCCATCCGCAATGGGATGACACTGGATAAACTATTCGATCAGATCGCTTCAGCACGGCAGCATACCGAAATCCCCCTGGTTATGATGGGCTATTTCAACCAGGTTATGCAATACGGTGAGGAACGCTTTTTCCGCAAGGTAAAGGAAGTGGGGGTCGACGGACTGATCCTGCCCGACCTGCCGGTCTACGAATTTGAGCAATTTTATCGCGACCAGATTGAATCCCTCGGCCTTTCCGTGAGCTTCCTGATCACCCCCCAAACCAGCGAGGAACGTATCCGGCAAATCGATAAACTAAGCAAAGGTTTTATCTATATGGTCTCGAACTCCTCCATCACCGGCGCTAAAAAGGAAATCACCCAGGCCCAATTGGATTATTTCAACCGCATTAACGCTATGCAACTGGATAATCCCCGCCTGATTGGCTTCGGTATCAGTAGTCACGAAACGTTCCGTACAGCCTGCAAGTACGCCAACGGTGCCATCATCGGTTCGGCATTTATCAAAGCTCTGCGTGATGGTAAGGATGTACACACCGCTACGATAGAATTTGTGGGGAAGATACGGAAATCGGAGGTCGGAAGTCGGAAATAGTATATGAAATATGTCCTGTGAAATCGCTCAAGTCCTTATCCTACTTGAGTGTTTCCCCTCTCCTCCAGAATGCTTTGGATTCGCAAGTGACCAATAAACCGGGAATCAGGAGAGGGGAGCAAGGGGTGAGGTTTTCCCAAATCGGAAGTCGGAGGTCGATATTGATTTGAAGTTTGTACTGTGAAGAGATATTTATTATTAAAAATTAAAAATTAAAAATTAAAAATTGCGGTATGATCATCCAAATCGAACCTAATATCAAGGAGGCAGAACTTCAGGCACTCACGGAGAAACTGGAAAGCCTGCAATACAATACATCCCAGGTGTCTACTCAGTTTGGGGAATACATCATCGGGGTGGGTAAGCGAGCCTTTGATATTCGCGCCATTGGCACCTTGCCGGGTATACGCGACATCCACCGGGTGAGTGATGCTTATAAACTGGTGAGTAAGAAGTGGAAGGTACGGGATACGGTAATTGACTTTGGCGAAGGGGTAAAGCTGGGTAGTGGTCACTTTGGTATGATGGCGGGCCCTTGTTCCATTGAATCGGAGGAACAGATCGAAAGTACCATCAAGCATTTACAGGCCAACCAGGTTCGCATTATGCGTGGCGGAGTGTACAAGCCGCGATCTTCTCCTTACAGCTTCCGTGGTCTGGGTCAGGAGGGACTCAAGATGTGGTACCAACAAGCCCAAAAGGCCGGTATCCGCATTGTTACAGAAGTCATGATGACCGAACAGATCGAAGATATGTACGATTACGTCGATATCTTCCAGGTGGGTGCCCGCAATGCGCAGAACTTCAATTTGCTCGACGCCCTGGGTAAGGTCGATAAGCCGGTCTTGTTGAAGCGAAGCATGTCGGGTACCATCGAAGAGCTACTGCAGTCGGCCGAATACATCTTCTCCAATGGAAACGAGAAGATCATGCTCTGCGAGCGCGGTATCCGAACCTACGAAAAGGCTTACCGCAATACCATGGACGTGAACGCCATCGCCATGCTCAAAGAGAAAACCCATCTGCCGGTCATTGCCGATCCCAGCCACGGAATCGGGTTGCGCTCCTTTGTGCCACCAATCGCCCTGGCCAGCGTCATGGCCGGTGCCGACGGGGTGATCATGGAGGTACACGAACGACCGGAAAAAGCCTTTTCCGATGGCCAGCAAACCCTGAGTTATCAGGAGGCGGAGCGATTGTACAAAGGACTAAGGCAGGCGTATGAGTTGCGGTCCTCGTTGTAGATCGTTTAATAAAAATGC
>JASBTH010000215.1 GCA_030148525.1 Saprospiraceae bacterium
TCAGCTGGCGCAAAAAATGGGAGAATAATTGGGCAGAGGTCAAGTACTGCAGCGAACGCTGCCGTCGCACAGCCAAAAAACAACGATAACGCCTACCTAACTAGACATGAATCAACGAGAACCGAATCCTTTCGACAAACAAGGGCGCGCAGCCCGCAGCCGGGATGAATTCAACGGGAATGAATACCAAAACATGGCTTTCCACCCGCGTAACGTCATTTTGTTTTTGGTACTGATCGGCATTACGGCCCTTTTCCTTAGCCTGTCGGCTGCTTTCGTGTATACTCGGGTCCAGAGCGATCTGCCCCCAATTAAGTTGCCCCCGCTTTTCCTGTTCAATACCGTCATTCTGTTGGGTTCCAGCGCCACTATGGTCTGGGCCAAACGCATGTACCTGGCCGACAATACAGTAAATTACCAGCGGGCCCTTATTGCCACTATGGTACTCTCGGTGCTTTTTATGATCGCACAGATATTCGCCTGGCGCAGTTTGTTTTCCCAGGAGATTTTCATCAACACCGACAATTCGGCCTCCTACCTCTATGTCATTTCGGGCCTGCACTTTGCGCACGTTATTGCCGGACTCCCATTTCTCGGATTGTTCCTGTGGCGAGCCCGTAAGCAAATGGTGGAACCAGTTAGTGTGCTTGTTTATTTTTCCGATCCTGAAAAGCGGCTAAAATTGCGTCTTCTGACCATCTACTGGCACTTTCTCGATGGTTTGTGGATTTATCTCGTCCTGTTCTTTTACCTGAACTATTGGATACGGTAGCCTTCACTTAACGAAACAGTCTGTGCCTAAACTCACTATTTAATTCTCCGGAAACAGAAGCCTTCACCAAGACTTACCCCGGTCTGAGAAGGGATCTATGGGTATTGCATTGGATTGTAAAAAGCACGCATCAGAGCGAATGCCTTCTTTTTCACCTTAATCCCAACCAAAATCTTTCCTTTTCGCCCTCAAAAACACTTTTGAGATGGCTTCTAATTTTATCTTTGTGTTTTCAAACAGCCATTTCATGCAAAACGCAGATATAGAAGTCACCCTGGACGTAGCCAAAGAACTGGGGCTGACAGAAGAAGAGTTTCAACAGATACAAGAGGTTTTGGGGCGCACGCCAAACTTCACGGAGATCAGTGTCTATTCGGTCATGTGGTCCGAGCACTGTTCCTACAAAAATTCCATACTGTGGCTCAAGACGCTCCCCCGTGAGGGTGATCGCCTTTTGGTGGAGGCCGGGGAGGAAAATGCCGGTTTGGTCGACATTGGCGATGGTCTGGCCTGTGCTTTCAAGATCGAAAGCCACAACCACCCTTCGGCCATTGAGCCCTACCAGGGAGCCGCCACCGGTGTAGGAGGTATCCACCGGGATATTTTCACTATGGGTGCGCGACCAATTGCCGCCCTCAATTCACTTCGCTTCGGAAACATTGATCTCCCGCACACCAAACACCTGGTACGGGGAGTTGTCCGTGGTATCGGTGACTACGGTAATTGCTTCGGCGTTCCTACCGTTGCCGGTGAGGTTTATTTTAATGATTGCTACAACCAGAACATCCTGGTCAACGCCATGTCGGTGGGCGTAGTTAAGGTAGGTGAGACGGTATCGGCCACTGCCGAAGGCGTGGGCAACCCCGTATTCATTGTGGGATCTGCCACCGGTAAGGATGGTATCCACGGTGCGACCTTTGCTTCGGCGGATTTAACAGAAGATTCAGCTGACGATCTGCCGGCGGTTCAGGTAGGTGATCCGTTTCAGGAGAAGCTACTGCTCGAAGCGAGCCTGGAAGCCATACAAACGGGAGCCGTAGTCGGGATGCAGGATATGGGTGCCGCTGGTATTGCCTGTTCGTCCTCCGAAATGAGTGCCAAGGGTGGTGTAGGTATTGAGTTGCACCTCGAACGGGTGCCTACGCGACAAAAAGATATGCAGGCCTTTGAGATCATGATCTCAGAAAGCCAGGAACGCATGCTGATTGTGGGCAAGAAAGGAGAAGAAGATAAACTGCTCGAGGTATTCCGCAAGTGGGACCTGGTGTGCGAGCAGATCGGAGAAGTCACTGATACCGGCCGGGTTATTGCTTATTACCACGGTGAAGTGGTAGCGGATATGCCCGCCGAAAGCCTGGTCCTGGGTGGAGGCGCTCCCGTATACCAACGGGAGTATACCCGACCGGCCTATATGAAAAAACAATCGGCCTACTCCATTAAAAAGATCGACCAGCCGAAAGACCTGGTTGCCGCCGCCCGCAACCTCTTTACCTCCCCCAACCTGGTAAGCAAGCGCTGGATCTACGAACAGTACGATTCTATGGTGCGCACCAATAGCATGAGCACCAATGCACCTTCCGATGCGGCCATCGTACGCGTTAAGGGTACCGAT
>JASBTH010000216.1 GCA_030148525.1 Saprospiraceae bacterium
TGCGCAATGAGGATGGACAGGTAGCGAGGTTACGGTTTGTGCGGGCAGAGCAGTAGAGACGCGATGCATCACGTCTCTACCGACCTTGCATTAAACTACATCAAATCTTAACGTTCCAGGTTTCGAAAACTTCGCGTTCGAGGCGCTCCCGGTGGTCCGGGTGTGCGAGTCCGACCAGTTGGCGGGCGCGGTCCCGAATGGAGCGACCGTAGAGGTCGGCAATACCGTATTCGGTAACAATGTAGCGGGCGTGGGCCCGAGTCGTTACTACCCCCGCTCCCAGGTTGAGGGTAGTTGCGATACGGCTCAATCCCCGGCCGGTTGTACTGGGCAGCGCAATGATGGGTTTCCCACCAATGGACAGAGCCGCTCCACGCATGAAATCCATCTGGCCGCCTACCCCCGAGTAGATTCGGGTACCAATGGAGTCGGCACAAACCTGACCGGTAATATCCACCTCGATCGCACTATTGATAGCGACCACTTTCGGGTTCTGACGAATGACCGAAGTATCGTTTACGTATTCGATATCCAGCATGCGAACCAGCGGATTATTGTCGACAAAGTCATACAGGTTGCGGGATCCCATCAAAAACCCGGAGACGATGTGGTTGCGGTGTTTCACCTTATGTTCGTTGGTAATTACACCTTTATGCACTAATTCCAGCACACCATCTGAGAACATCTCGGTGTGTATGCCTAATTCTTTATGGCTGGTCATGGCAGCCAGAGCAGCGTTCGGAATGGCCCCGATCCCCATTTGCAGGGTTGACCCATCCTCCACCAATTCGGCTACGTATTGTCCTATTTTGGATTCTATCTCATTGGGCGGTGGTATCTGCAGGGTCGGCAGTGCGTAATCGACCTCCACGACTTTATCAAATCGGCTGATATGGAGGTCGCCATCGCCGCGGGTAGTCGGCATATTGGGATTGATCTCCGCAATGAGTTTTTTGGCAGTTTGCGCAGCAGCTAAAGATGTATCAACCGAAATACCGAGCGTGCAATACCCATTCTTATCGGGAGGAGAAACTTGCAGGATGGCTACATCTAATTCAATGATCTTCCGGCGAAACAAACGAGGTACATCACTTAGAAATACGGGGATGAAATCAGCCCGTCCTTCATTAACGGCCTTGCGCGTATTCCCTCCGACGAAGAGGTTTTTCACCCGGAAGGAATCGGCACATTCGGGGGATGCGTAGGGTGCTTCTCCTTCGGTGTGAAGTTGGTAGATATTGACATCGTGTAATTCGCCGGAGCGTTCTGCCAGTGCTTTTACCAGCACTTGGGGTGAGGCTCCTGCGCTGTGAACAAACAGGTTATCCCCTGATTGGATAACGGAAACAGCCTCTTGCGGGGTTACGGGTGAGTAGTGTTGTGCAGCCATAATTTGTTTGGTGGTTAATTTCACTGCAAATGTAAGTAACGAGAATACTTTTAAAACATGCAATTCTCAGTCCCCATAGTGACAATTGCCATTGTTTGAATTTGTAATTTGGTTGATGAATAAACCCGTACTGGTGATCCGACAATTGTTAACAACCGAGGAACACAGCCTTTTCTTTTACCTCCTGATGGTCGTATTAGGGATTGGGGTATTACAGGCACTGGGTATTGGCGGCCTGTTCTTTTTTAAGCGGTCCGGAGAGCACCGCTCCAATTATTTTTTTGGGTTGCTACTCATCACCTTCGGCTTGACCGTTTTCCACTATATTCTGCTATTTTTAAACGTATACGAGCTCTACCCTAAGCTTTACTTTCTGCCAATTTACTTCACGCTGTCCTTTCCCACCCTGCTTTTTTATCACATCAAGCTAAACTTATACCCTTCCTATCGACTGCGATCCACGGATATCAAGCATTTCGTTCTACCAGTGGGACAGTTCGCCTTCTTCGTCACCTTATTCTTTTCCTCGGTAGCCTACAAATCGGGGATTGATCGCTGGTTTTACAACCCCTTCTACGGGGCCTTTGAACAGTTTCTGTACCTGACTACCTTCTATGCGTACATGTACTTTTCGTGGCGATACGTTCGCCAAAAGCAACAAGACATCCGTTCGCGGGCAGAAGCCAAAAAAGTATGGTATGCACTGAAATTACTGCAAGTCTTATTTGTGCTTTTCGGCATTCACACCTTTTTCGTCCTGGGTGATTTTATCAGCTATGAATTCCTGAATATCAATTTGCGGACCGTTAAGCCGTGGGCTGGCTTGGGCGTTTTGTCCTTTGTAGCTATCCTGTTCTGGTTGGGTGTATATGGCTTCCAGGTCTTACTTTGGGGACGTAAGCTCTTCAAACAGGCTTAACAGGTGTGAGGTTTGAGGTTTGGGGTGTGAGGTTAGGTTGTAGGTTACCTCACACCTCAAACCTCAAACCTCATACCTGATCAGTTGTTTTCCTTCCGTTTATAATCTCCGTTTTTCCAGGAATCAAAGAATTTCTTCCAGGCGATGGGATTGAAGATATTCATGGGTGGTTGCTGCCCGATGTAGTAATTCTCACGAGCCTGTTGGCGGAGGTAAAAGTCGGCACTTTCGTTGCCGTCGTAGCGCACGATATTGCGTTGTTTTTCGAGGACCTCCTGTGCCAGGTTTTCCTGTGCTTTGGATTGCAGTTCGGGCGTGACGTCCATAGCTAAGAACTCCAGGCGGAAGTGTTCGCGGCTCGGCCAGGGGAACACCACCGTTTCCGGCAGGTTGAAGGTATCCTGCGTCATTAGCTGAACGATGGATTTTCGGTCGCCCTCCATCTCAAGGGGTACTTCGTATTCCACTGTTTTGTAACCTACGGCTGAGAATTGGATCACATCCCCTTTTTGCACCACGATGGAGAAAAATCCTTTCAGGTCGGTATAGGAACCCCGGTTACGGTCTTTAACAACAATATTAGCGTAAGGTACCGGTACGAGCTGTTCGTCCGATCCATCCAGGACCAGACCCGAGAACTGTACCAGATTTCCCTCTCTCTGCTGGGCCAACAAAGCGGTGGTGGCCAACAAAGTGCACAAGACCGAAAGGACTATATACTTCATCTTCATCATCACGTGGTTTACCTATAAGACTAGCAAAGAGCCATAATGGTTTGACGGTAGTTGCTAAAAGTAGCAAAAAACCAGCAATGAAGCCCGTTCGAACGGCCCTTTAAGCCAACTTTAAGACGCTTTGGGCAATGCAATATCCAAAACCTCCTGCATGGTATTCACGTAGTGAAAAGTCAATCCCTTGATGTAATCGGGTTTAATTTCACCGACGTGCTTTTCATTTTCCTGGCACAGGATGATTTCTTTCATACCCGCGCGCTTGGCTGCCAGTATTTTCTCTTTGATGTCGCCCACCGGTAATACCTTACCACGCAGCGTTATCTCCCCCGTCATTGCCAGGTACGGCTTTACCGGGCGTCCCGAGAAGGCCGAGGTAAGGGCCGTAAGCATGGTTATACCGGCGGATGGGCCGTCCTTTGGGATTGCCCCTTCCGGAATGTGAATGTGTACATCCGACTTCTTAATCTGCTCTTCTGTAATATCCAGCTCTTCACTGCGTGCTTTCAAATACGAAAGGGCGGTCGAAGCCGATTCCTTCATGACATCGCCCAGGTTACCGGTCAGGGTGACTTTGCCACTACCCTGACTCAGACTGGACTCTACGAAGAGAATAGCCCCCCCGACGGAGGTCCAGGCAAGGCCAACAGCGACTCCCGCTGCCTGTTTTTCCTGGTAGATATCATGGGTATAGCGGGTTGGCCCCAATATGTCGCGCAGTTGTTCGGGGCGAATTTCGGGATCGTATTCCTCCTCCATGGCCACCTGTTTGGCTACGAAACGCATCACGGCGCCAATTTGCCGATTAAGGGAACGCACGCCCGATTCACGGGTATAGTCCCGGGCGATCTGACGAAGTACTTTTGTTTTGAGCTTTACCTGATCTTTCTTCAGACCGTGCTCTTTGAGTTGGTTAGGAATAAGGTGGCGCTTGGCGATTTCTACTTTTTCCTCTTGGGAATACCCACTGATATCAATGATCTCCATACGGTCCAGTAAAGCGGGCTGAATGGAGCTCAGCGAATTCGCGGTAGCGATGAACAGAATCTTACTCAGGTCGTATTCCACTTCCAGATAATTGTCGTGAAAGGTGGAATTTTGTTCGGGATCCAATACCTCCAGCAAGGCCGATGAAGGATCTCCCCGAAAGTTACTGCCCACCTTATCGATCTCATCCAGAATAAAAACCGGGTTGGAGCTGCCGGTCTTTTTCAGTGACTGAATAATGCGGCCGGGCATGGCTCCGATATAGGTCTTGCGGTGTCCGCGAATCTCGGATTCATCGTGTAATCCCCCCAGCGACATTCGCACGAATTCGCGATCGAGGGCGCGGGCGATGGATCGCCCCAGAGAGGTTTTACCGACACCCGGAGGGCCGACTAAACACAGAATCGGGGCTTTCATGTCGCCCTTTAGTTTGAGTACGGCCAGATGCTCCAGAATACGCTCCTTCACTTTCTCCAGACCAAAATGGTCTTTATCGAGTACTCGTTTTACCTTCTTAAGGTT
>JASBTH010000227.1 GCA_030148525.1 Saprospiraceae bacterium
GGAGTAATTCCGGCAAGTACAACCACGGCACTTCGATTTACATTTGATACCGAAATGATTGTTGCTCTCGAGAGCCAGACGGCTCCCCCCCGCATTGGATTCCAACAGCCCCTGCGCCAGGGTAATGCTGGCCGGTATGCCGTATTCCCGCATTTCCAGTCGGGCTACCCGTGCGTATTCATCCACGTAATCCAGACATACGTTCAGTTTTTCGCGAATGACAGAAGGTGGAATATTTTTGCGTTTACCGTAGTCCGGACTGAGAACGGGGGTGAGGTTGGAGATGCTAAAAGCCGCTGTCTCCGGCTTTTTAGGTGGTTGGGGACGGTGTTGGTGCCCACGCTCTCCCTCTGGTGCCTCTTTTCTGCTTACAGCCTTGGCAGCAAAAGCTTCTGCCCCATTCATATTCACCTGAATGCGGATATCCTTCTGAATGAGGATGTGTAAGCCCAGCACCAGGAGAAGCGTATTAAACGCGTATTTTTGTATAACTCGGATAAATCGCTGACTCCCCGCAAAAGCGGTATGCCGGGTAGATCTTTGGTAAGTACCTTGGTATACCATATTGCTACAATTTGTTTGAACTAGTACACCAAAGATACAGGAAATGTTTTAAAACATCAATAGCTAAAACATTTTGTGTGTTGTTTTTTTATTTTTACCCCCGACCAAAAAACTCGGGGAAGTTTTACTTAGTGTAATTTTTACACTAGATTTACGCGAATTTTAAGAGGCTGGCTGAATTTGATTTTTGTCATTTGTTTGTGTGTGAAATAGTGCCAGACAGCATTGAAAGATCAAATGCACCGAGCCTCTAATAGTCACCTGGAGATATGATAGTTGTAGCAGACAGCGGGTCCACCAAAGCGGATTGGGTGGTGGTTTATCCGG
Source organism: Saprospiraceae bacterium (assembly GCA_030148525.1). Classification (GTDB taxonomy): domain Bacteria; phylum Bacteroidota; class Bacteroidia; order Chitinophagales; family Saprospiraceae; genus DT-110. The sequence goes on from JASBTH010000227.1 coordinate 892, forward strand.
ATGATACCCTGATGATCCATACAATGGGGTTCAATCCAATTTACCACAGCTCAGACCTTATTCGGGAAAAAGTACACACTGCTTTCCAGGAGGAAGAACTTCCTTTGGATGAGGTAACCCATGTCTTCTATTACGGTACAGCTATTTGGGACAAGAAAAAGAAGCAGGTCATCGAAAAGGCGCTGCAACAAGTTTTCGTGGAAGCCGAAATCGAGGTGGAGCACGATCTGTTGGGAGCCGCACGAGCAACCTGTGGCGATAAGCCGGGGATTTCCTGTATCATGGGTACGGGATCAAATACCTGCCAGTACGATGGCAAGGCGATAACGGACAATGTTACGAACCTCGGTTATTTCATTGGTGATGAAGGCAGTGGTGCTCACCTGGGTAAAGCCATTGTAAAAGCGTATTTCTACCGGGAGTTACCACATGACCTGATCGATGCTTTGGAAAAATTGGTACCCGGCGGTAAGGAGGAGTTTCTAACTCATATTTACAATAAACCCTCCCCTAACGTCTATCTGGCATCCCTAACCCGCTTTATCGGCGCGCACCGGGACCATTTCTTCATTCAGCGCTTGATCGCTGAATCGTTCTCAGAATTTATTGATCGCCACGTACGCAAGTACAACAATCATTTGTCCCTCTCCATCCATTTCATTGGATCTGTCGCCTATCATTTTCAGGATTTTCTGCGCACTTTGCTGGAAGAGCGGGGTATGCAGGTAGGCATTTTCATCAAAAAACCAGTTGATACGTTGGTCGATTATCATCGCCAGCCTCACTAAATTACGTCTATGGGAAAAGACATCAAGCGTATCGCGGTATTTACCTCCGGAGGTGATGCTCCTGGAATGAACGCAGCTCTCCGGGCTGTCGTGCGGACAGCTTCTTTTCACGATTTACACGTTTATGGCATCAATCGTGGATACGAGGGTATGATCGATGGTGACCTCAAGCGACTGGAACGCCGCGACGTAGCCAACATCATTCACCGGGGTGGAACCATTCTGAAAACAGCTCGCTCCAAACGATTTATGGAGGCCGAAGGTCGCCAGCAAGCTTTCGAGTCCCTGCAAGCTTTTGATATTGATGCCTGCATTGCCATCGGTGGCAACGGAACCTTCACGGGTGCTCATGTCTTTGGCCAGGAGCACCCCATGCCTTTTATGGGTATACCCGGTACTATCGACAACGATCTGTACGGTACCGACTACACCATCGGATTCGATACGGCAGTCAATACGGCCATCGAAGCGGTCGACCGTATCCGCGATACGGCAGATTCCCACAACCGCCTTTTTTTTATTGAGGTTATGGGGCGTCATGCAGGATACATTGCTTTACACACCGCCATTGCCAGTGGTGCCGAAAGTGTTCTCATTCCGGAAATAGAAACCTCTCTGGAGTCCCTTGTTGATCGCTTACGCAAAAATGCTAAGCGCAAAAAACTCTTCAGTCTGATAATAGTTGCAGAAGGCACTCCTTTGGGTAATGCCACAGAAATTGCCCGCAAAATATCCGAGCACATTTCTGATTTTGAGATCAAGGTAACCATTATAGGTCATCTGCAGCGCGGCGGCGCTCCCAATGGGCTGGATCGCGTACTGGCCAGCCGCCTAGGTCATTCTGCCGTTGAAGGTCTGCTCAACGGAAAATCAGATAAGATGGTCGGCATACTCAACGATGAGATCGTGTATACTCCTTTTGAAGATGCTATCTACAAACAGAAAGACATCAATAACGACCTGGTCCGAATGTCGGAGATACTAGCTATGTAGACTTAACAGGTTTGAGGTTTGAGGTTTGGGGTTTGAGGTAGCCTATAACCTGCCCTCAAACCTCATACCTCAAACCTGAATTAATAAAACCTGTTCTTTTCCCGCTCTAATAATTCCGGTTCGTTGCTGTTTCGGGCTTTGCGCCAAATAAGGTACAGGAGCAAGGGAATCAGCGCATGCGGCAGCCGAATAACCACTTCGTGCAGCCACTGGGCGAGACTGTTTTGCCAGAAGGCGGGAACGAAATGGGCCACGATGCGAGCCAGGGCCGTTGCCAGTCCCCATCCCGTCATGTACAGCGCAGCGCCCGATCGAACCTTATACATGGGAATTAGTAAGCCGATAGCGACTACTAAATCAAGGATACCAGCCATTTGCAGGAAGGTATGGCAAGTAGCCTCTGACCAGCCCGTAATGCTGAGAGTCATCTGGACAAAATGTCCGGGGCGGGGATGCCAGCCAAGGGCGTAGGCCCCGTGCCCAAGGAAGGTAAGGCTGCAGGCCAGGGCCGCCAGCCACGACCAACGCTTAAGCCATTTACTATGACCGATCGCCCCCAATAGCAAAAAGGGCGTGGCCCACATCAGGGTTGATTCGACGAATAACCCAACTTGCTGAAATTGTTCTTTCGTGTACAATACAGCAATTACAAGCAGCCAGGTACCTCCAATACCTACTACCCAACGGGCCCAGCGAAAGCGGGTCGCAAAAAAAGTCACTATTGTAACGAGTACGAAAAACCATCCGATCCCCGTAGTCAGGTGTCGTACAAAAGCATCGGTAGACGGATCCGTTACATACGACGCCCAATCCACCCCTAATACTCGCCGGACAAATGGCTTCATCAGGGCTTCATCCCACAGGAGGGTACGGTAGGGGCCGTCCCAACGCAGGTGTTGCCAGGCGCGGCCGGCAAAGAGACCAGCTGTGCACCCCTGCAGGATCCAAAAATGGGGAGGGGTAGCTTTTTTACGCATAATTACGGATGTTAGAGAGCCAAAACGAATATACTATGCCCTTTATCGCTGTCTATATCACCCATGAATCCATTGAAGCAGCCAATAATCTAACGGATGCGCTAATAGAAGAGAAGGCCATCGCCTGTGCTAATCAGCTTCCCATTGAGAGTGCATATTGGTGGCAAGGTGCGGTACATCGCGAATCCGAGATCGTCACACTGGTCAAGTCACGCGCTGAGAACTGGAATTATCTGCAAAAAAGAATCACGGAACTTCATCCGTATGAAGTTCCGTGCATCGTCCGCTTCGACGTGTGCGCTAACCGGGCCTATGAAGAATGGATACACGAGGTAACCAATCCGTTTCCCACTCCCGGTTAATTGTCATGATGCATGAGCGTAGCCTTCAGGAAATCGTCGATGGCGCCATCCAGGACTGCTTCCGTCTGAGATGTTTGATGGTTCGTGCGGTGATCTTTCACCCGAC
>JASBTH010000232.1 GCA_030148525.1 Saprospiraceae bacterium
GCTCTTTTGCGTAAGCGGAAAATTCAGGGAATGAAACAACTACAAAGGGTTTGTTGGCCTTTTGCATACTTTCAATAACCGGGAGGCTCCATCCCAGCAGTGCAAAACACTTTGCCATAATATTTAGATGTTTTAAATGAATAATTGTCGTAAGGAGAAAGGTCTATATGGAAGGACTATCCGGTCAGAACAAACTGAATCACTCCTTTTTTTAGAAGCGGCGCAAAGTATATGCGAAAAAATGTCCTCAATTCTCACTTTCCCCAAAGTATGTATACAGAAATAAAGGGCAATAACCAAGTATCACTGTTACTTTTACCAACGGGTGATAATGCCTTTTGTGCGAACAGAATACAGATTAATTGCTATTGCCGAAGGTATGACTACCGGCAGGCTGGCAGGTAAAATTAATGGGGGGTGAGGAGGCTTTTACCCCACTAATTTTTGGTGTCAGTAGCTTGATGGCAGTCAAGAACGTCGAAGGCGAAAGTTTCCAGGAGGCGTTCTACGGGTTCGAAGTTTCCGTCGTCCAGAGTAATATCCGTCATGGAAGGCAGGTGTTCGGCGAAGTAAATATGATTATTGGCCATCTCCAGCAGGGTACTGGCTAAAGCACGAGGGTAGGTGTAATTGGGGTGGATTTCCAGAACTATATCGGCAATCTTCTTATTCAAAGACTTATAGGTGAGCCAGAATCCCTTTTTATTTTCCTGATCAACCCGCTTTGTGTGGTAGGTTTTAGTTCCTTCGGCTACGACAATACGGTGCAGTACATCTTCGTCCACAAAGTCAATGGAGGCATTGCGTTTGGCCGTATCTACGATCGTTGATATAGCGATCTTCAACTTCTTTTTAGGGTCGGGTATATTGGTTGTATTATAATCGATGCGAAACTTCATCCATTCCCAGTACCAGCACAGCAGATAGACGAGTAGTTTGTGTTTGTTTTGGAAATACCGGTAAATAGATGCTTCGGTAGAATTGATACGATCGGCTAACTTCTTAAAGGTGAAATCTTCAAAACCGATTTCATCAATCAGAAGAATACTGTGCTGAATAATTCGTTTGCCGAGCTTCGTGCCTTGTGGGTCACGCTCGTACAACTCTTCGTTAAGTTTAAATTGAATCGCAACAGCCATAATCCGCTAATTTAGGGACTACCTGCGAGATCTCATTCACGCGAATGAGTTGGATGTTTTTTAGTTCCCGCAGTCGTTTTATTTGGTCAAGCAATGGTTGTTTAGCATAGCGGCGAAAAACGCGCTTTTTATCAAGTTACACAATCACTACCCGTTCAGGTTCATTTTTGTTCGTGATTTTACACAAAGAGTATAGCTTCGTCGATCTGGTCTTTAAATAGGGCTTCCAATGATTGTACACCCGTAAATACGGTAATAACACTATCGCTTTTTTTGGGGAAACCAGCAAAAGTTTAGGATATATTTTACAATCCGGGGTCAGGGCAACATACCTGCCAGCTGATTGTGCTATGTAAGTGGGATTATTTTGTTCTAGGGTTCGGGGTTCTCCGTAGGCTCCTCTTCTGCTTCTGTTGGTTCGGGTATGAGGTTTTCCACTACGGATTCTTCCAGTTCACGTCCCAGATAGACAAGGAAAAAAGGACCTTCTGCAAGATTGAGATTCTCCAGGTCTTTTGGAATGATGTGTATCTCCCCCTCATTATCGCGTACAAAAATGGGAATACTTTTATTGATGGTCTTCATTTTGGTCATCAACTCTTCGAGTTGCTCTTTTGTGTCGAGACCCACTTCGTGCATGGCCGGGTAATCGCGTGCAACCTCGTTGAGGTTCAGGAAGTCATCAACCGGGGAAAGCAAGTTTTCGAGTGGTAAGTCTTCGGGGTCCTGGCGAAGTTCATCGGGGGAGATCAACCGGAAGGCCCCATTTTCCCCAAATTCACGGGTATAGCGGGAGAGGGCGTATTCGTTTACATCGGGACTGCTCGTCATGGCAACGAGGTAACCTACATCGAGCAGTTCAAATTGATCGTTCAGGTCATCGGTATAGATATTCACCACGAAGGCCTCTATATCGAGGTCACGAGCCCGACGAACACTTCCTTCGTTATTGTCGATCATTACTACGTGGCGGCCGTGATCTTTCAGATAGCTGCCCAATACACGGGATGCCAGGCTGGCACCAATAAATAAGATGCCGCTGGAGCTTTCTTGAATGACATTCAGCATTTTGGCTATCGGGCGCGCCGTCGTCGCATTCAATAGTACCGTACCCAGAAC
>JASBTH010000240.1 GCA_030148525.1 Saprospiraceae bacterium
GCGGGGTCGTAATCGTCGGGCTTGTGCAGGACGCCCTCGATGGTGGCACCGTCTTTGCTCTGCCAGGAGATGACCTCGCTCTGGGCCACCCGCCAATCGGCGATCTGGGTGTTGTAGTTGGTGAATTGTTGCGGCGCTGAACCCGGCATCCAGGTGTAGAGCTCGCCGATCTCGCCCATTTGTGCGCCGGACAGGGCAAAGGTCTTGCCATCCCGCGTCACGTCGAAGCCGTAGAGGTCGCGAATATCGCCCAGCACCTCGGTCACGGCTCCCGAATTCGGGTCCATCTTGAAGAGCGGCCGGATCGTCTTTTGGTAGGCGCGGGCGTAGATGCCCGTCTCCGTCCACATTAGCCCGCTCAGGTTTTCGTCGAAGTCGGCGCCCAATTCCTTGAAAATGCCGGTTTCCAGGTTTTGCCGGAAATAGCGGCTGTTCTTATAGTAGTTGGAGGTGCGATTATCAATATCGCTGGTATACAGAATGGTCTTACTATCGGGAGACCAGGCGAGAAAATTATCGGCCGACGGATTTTTCACCACCGTCTGCACCTCCCCCGATGCCACGTCCAGTATGGAGATATCCGCATCAAAGAAGGAGTTGATCAGCGGATCGGGCGTATGGGTGATGGCGATCTTGGTCCCGTCGGGTGACCACTCGAAGCCGCGGATGGTGTATTCCACACTATCGATCAGGGCTTCGGCCGCGGGCCATTCGATGCAGTCCCACTCCTGGGCGGTGCTATCTTTCGGATCGTAACAGGGTAATTCGGTAGGGCTGGGTGCGTAAGGATCGACCTCGACGGCATACAGCCAGTTGAGTTTGTATTCGCCATCGTCGACGGCGTAGGCTCCGTAGCGCTTTTCGCGTTCCTTCTCCTGATCTTCGTCGCCCACATAGCGGGTGAAGGCAATCCGTTTCCCGTCGGGCGACCAGGCGTAGTTACCGATGGATTCGTCTTCGTGGGTCAGGGCGATCGCCTCACCCCCGTCGATGCGGATAGCATGGACCTGACTCTTCTCACCACGGTTCGAGGTGAACGACACCCACTTTCCATCGGGCGACCACTGCGGGTTGGAGCTGCTCCCATCGGGATTATTGGTCAGTTGGAAGGGCTCTTGTCCCGCTTTTTTCAGCCAGATCTCGGTATCGTAGCCATTGTCTGTCCAATCGGTCTGGCGCATGGTATAGACCATGTGCTGCCCGTCGGGCGACAAAACCGGCGTACCAGCGCTTTTTAGCGAAAGCACTTCCTCAAAAGCGGGTACCTTTTTTTGCGAAAGCAATGAAAAAGGCAGACAGAGGATCAGAAAGAGGGTGAGGTGTTTCATCGTCAGGTGGATTGGTTTATTGACGGAAGAATGTACGAAAAAGGAGGCTGAGATTAAGGTTTAGGCTGAGGAGAATCTGTCTTCCTCAACCTGAACCCGTTGTCTTTTACCACTCAGGCACTCAGGGCACTAAGAATTAAATCATCCTTTCAACATGAAGGTGCAGTGACCTGTACAACCAGAGCCTATCCTGATCATTGGGAATCATCCTGGGTATTCTGATTCTAAAGATTGTATATGTAAAGACCTTCGGTGTTTGGTTCTATTAAGTACGAATATCTGGCGCGATCCGGAGGGTCAGCGCTCCTTTTTGATCCGTCTGCCGTAGGCCGTAAGCCGTCTACCGTCGTCTACCAATTATCCCCGTCAATCAGATCGCCCAGTCCGCCGAGGATACTGCCTTCGCCTTTGTTACCGCCCTTACCGTAGTGGCGGGTGGCTCGGATCACGCGGTCGGCCATACGGCTGAAGGGTAAGCTTTGTACCCATACGGTACCGGGACCCTGTAGTTTGGCGTAGAAGAATCCTTCCCCACCGAAGATCATGTTGCGGACCCCCTTGACCATCTCAATGTCGTAATCCACATCGCGGGTGAAGGCCACGAGACAACCGGTATCGACGCGCAGGGTTTCGCCCAGTTCGAGACGCTTTTCCTGAACGGTACCACCGGCGTGCAGGAAGGCCAGTCCGTCGCCCTCGACCTTCTGCATGATGAAGCCCTCACCACCGAAGAAGCCACGTCCCAGACGCTTGGAGAACTCAATGCCCACCGAGGTACCCTTAGCCGCGCAGAGGAAGGCATCTTTCTGACAGACGATCTTGTTTTCGTGCAAGGTCAGGTCCATCGGGATGATGCGACCGGGATAGGGCGAAGCAAAGGAAACCTTGCGCTTGCCGGTACCACCGTGCGTGAAGGCGGTCATGAAGAGGCTTTCGCCCGTCAGCATCCGTTTTCCGGCCGAGAGGACTTTGCCCCAGATGCCGCCGCGGTTACTGTTGTCGCTCCCGTCCCCAAAGATGGTGGTCATCTCAATATCGTCCTCCATCATCATAAAGCTGCCCGCTTCAGCGACGACGGTTTCGTAGGGGTCCAGTTCGATCTCTACGTACTGCATTTCTTCGCCGTAGATCTGATAGTCGATTTCGTGTGCGTTCATATTTTGTAATTCTTAGTTTTTAATTTTTAATGGAATGTTCAGTGATGAGTGTTCAGTGCTCAATTACCGTACAAACCATTGAGCACTGAGCACTGAGCATTGTTCATTCCCTAACAATACACAAGTCCTTTTTACGCCTTCTAGCCCCTGAACCAGCTAAACCAATTATTTAATATTTTTTCTAGATACCAGCCAAAAGCCCGCCACAAAGAACACCACTCCGTAGATCAGGCTGATCAGGGTTCGCTTGTCGAAGGCCTGGATCTCTCCGGTCATGAAGCCCATGTAAGCGTCCATGGGATAGGTGTAGGGGATCAGGTAAGCCAACCGGTGATTAGCCGCCACCCCGCCGAAAATCATCAGGAACACGGCCGAGCCCACACCGATAATAAAGTTATCGAAATACAGGCTCAGAAAGAAATGGATGGCTACGATGCTGATCAGAATGGTGAACATCCGGAACAGGAACAGCACCGTTTCGGCCGGAATACTGTTTTCCGCGAAAGCGAAATTCGGTAATACCACACTCAGCAACTCCCCGAAGATAAAGATGAAGACGTAGCTCAGTCCCAGACTCAACGCCAGCCAACCCAGGAGCACGAACACCTTACTAAAGTAAAAAGCGCCCTTCGAGGCCGGCAGGGCAAAAATGTATTTGAAGCCGCGGTTCTTGTGCTCAATATTGCTCAGCATGAAGGCGATCAGGGCCGCAAACAAGGGATACAGCAACATGAAGAACTGAAAGACATAGCGGATGAAATTCTTCCAGGGCGACATTTCTTGGGGTACGTCCGGTGGATTCTCAGCGTGAAAGCCAAAAACCAGCATGGTGACTACCAGGGGCCCGATGATGGCCAGTAGCAGACCGCGGGTGCGACGGGTCTTCAGCACTTCGCCGCGCAGTATTTGCAGGAAGGAGATACGGGTAGCGGTGGTCGACATCTTATACGTTGGTTAGGTCCATGAATAATTGTTCCAGGCTGGGTGCCTCGCGCTCCAGATCGTGCACGCGTACATTGGCCTGCACGACCGCCCGCAGCAACTCGTTAAAGGCATCGTCGTTCTCGATCTCCACGCTGACCTTTTGGCCGTTGGGCTGTACGGCCCATTCGTGCTGTTCGGCTAACTGACTGATCCGTGCGGGATCATCGGTATACAGGTGCACGGTGCGTCGGGTGGTCGATTGCAGGTCACCAATGGGCCCCTGGAAGACCATTTCGCCTTTCTTAATTATGCCGAGGTGGGTACAGACTTTCTCGATCTCGGAGAGGATGTGACTACTCACCAGGATGGTCTTTCCGGCCTCTTTCAGTCGCAGAAAGAGGGCCCGCATCTCGTGGATGCCCTGGGGATCCAGTCCGTTCACCGGCTCGTCGAGGATCAGGAAATCGGGATCGTGGTAGAGGGCCATGGCAATGCCTAGGCGTTGCTTCATCCCCATCGAAAAGTGCTTCACTTTTTTGTTGGTGGCGTGGGCAAGTCCCACCAGGTCCAGCACCTCCTCTTTTCGGTGTTTGTTGCCGGGAAACAGGATCTCCAGGTAGCGCAGATTTTCTTTTGCCGTAAGGTGCTGATAAACCGTCGGCGATTCGATCAGGTGCCCGATGCGCGCCAGGATAGCCTGCCGGTGGCTCCGGATGTCCTTACCGAAAATAAGCACTTCCTCGTGGCGGGGGCGCAACAGCCCCAGCAGCAATTTGATGGTGGTCGACTTACCGGCCCCGTTGGGTCCCAGGAAGCCGTATACGCTCCCCGGCGGTACCGATAGCGACAGATCTTTCAGGACCGGGGTCTTTCCAAAGGAAAACGAAAGGTTCTTCGTTTCCAGAATAGCATCCATACAATAGGCTTTATATCAAACAGTCAGGTGATTACGAGAGGAAATGTAGTTTTCCTGGTATTCCTTTCGGAAAAAAATGGATGGAGAGGGGGTGTTTTTCGATTAAAGGCGTTTAGGCTTTTTCATGGACGGTCAATGCTTTGGAGGAGATAGGTTTTTTGGGCCAAGGTTTAAGGTCCATGGTTCTTTCTCCATGGATCGGTATTCGACCAAAAGTCAGCTCTTCGTCAAGGTCTTTTACGATTTGGAGAAGATGGGCGTTTTGGACCAAGGCCCAAGCAGGCTCACTCCATGAACGGAGGTTATTCTCTATGGGCAAAAATTCTGTATGGGAACGAATTTTAGAACGTACCTAACGGCACTCTTGGACATCCTACTGCTCACTCCGCACCGGCTGACGCCGGTGCTTACGTTAAGGTCGTGCCTAACGGCACTGGTACAAATATACCGCTTCCGACAAGGTTTGGCAAAGCCCAAACCTTGTCACGCGAGTATATACTCGACTCGAAGTGGTTTGGTGTCCCAGCACGAAGTACTGCGGAGCAAAACCACTTCGTTGTCGGTATATTGACGGGCCGATTACAAACAATTTCCGGTTCGTATTGTATTCTTTAGCACGTGAGCTGTTTCACGAACCGGCACAAAAGGAGGCCTTGTATGATCGAGTTACCGATA
>JASBTH010000252.1 GCA_030148525.1 Saprospiraceae bacterium
GCCATACCGAGACCCCCGACGTGATCCGGGGTGTCTTCATTGCCGTTTGTGCCTTTTTTGTCGTGATGTATTTCATTTGGTATCCAAGGTTTCGTGCGCGAATGGGTTTCGATGAGCACCGCACGCCACCCGACCTGCCACCGGATGCCAGTCTGGAGATCGAATACGACCGCATCAAGAGTTCGGGGGATATCTTTTCGGATGTGTTCCTGCTGCTGCGCCGCTACGGACGCCGATTGATCGGTTGGTCGGCCGGTTTGGGCCTGCTCTATACGGGAACCATATACCTGACCACAACCAACCCGGCAGAAGAGGTCTTTTTCTATCCTGATCAGGCATTTGGTAAACTCCAGGTGCTGGACCGCTTTTTTTTCAATGATGCGCACTCCTGGATGCCCCTGGTGATGGGACTGTGCCTCTGCTTATTAGCCACCAGTGTGGGCGGCATTGTGCGCACCGATCGCAATCGGGCTATCTCACGTGGCGAATGGTGGCGCCGCGTGGCAATGATGACCATGCCCGTAGCAGTAGCTCTGATCGTGATCTGGACCCGCCATTGGTTCACCTTTTTCCTCCTGGTATTCATCATGCCTGGTCCACTGCTCTACATGGCCGTACAACAGTATTTTGGCGGAAGCCTGACCAAAGCTTACCAGCGTACCCTGCATTTAATACGAGGAACGTACGGGCGGGCCCTTGGGCTGCTCCTGATGCTGCTGATGATCGGTTTCATTTTTTATACGCTGCTGGACACGGCCATCCTCCTGTTTTACCTCGATTTCATCAATCTGGTGGTGTACCTGCCACCCGACCAAATGGATCTCCTGATGATTTTGCTCGAAACAGTCCTCACCACCACCATGTTGTTCTTTTGTTTAAGCCTTATCTTATTGGGCTTTCAATTGTTGGTATTCAGTAACGAAGAGATCCGCAATGCCTCTACGCTGAGGGAACAGATAAAATCGATTAGCGTGGAGCGACGAATTCGGGGATTGCTTAAGGAATAAGATGCGACAACGTATTGGCTGGTATGGGGTACTGAGTCTGTGGATCATGCTGTTGGGGTGCACTTCACCGGCGCTGACTGCCCAATCTAATGAGTTATCCCGGGAAACCTGGGAGGAAGCCGTCGAGGGGCTCGATTACGGGGAGGTCAAACAACAGGAGAATAAGCCAACAAAAGAAAAACCCCAAAGGGACATCATTTCCGGCAATGCCACCGGTGCCGTACGCGCCCTGCTGATCGTGTTGGCAGTGATCGCCATTGCCATTCTCATTGCGATACTCCTGGGCGTAGGCAAGGCCAAAAACAAAAAGCTTAAAGACCAGGAAATCTCTATCGATTCCCTCGAGGAGAACCTGCCCGAGTCCGATGTGGATCCCTTTTTGCAGCAAGCACTGGCCGATGAGGATTACCGCCTGGCGGTCCGCTTACTGTACCTGGGAACCCTCCAGCAATTGGCCAACAATCGCCTGATCGAATGGAGGCGCAATAAGACCAACCGGGAATACCTGATCGAAACCAGCTATCGACCATGGTCGGAGGAATGGCGATCCCTGACCCAAATATTTGAACGCATCCGGTACGGAGGACAGGCCATTGATAAGCAGGCCTTCGAATCGCTTCACCAGCGGTTTGCGGCCTTCCGGCAAATCATTTCCCAACCCCAAATGATAGACACATGAATCGTCGGTTTTGGTACGTACTGGGAATCGTCGCCTTATTGCTGGGTATAGTGGCCATGATCTTTTCCGACCAGCTGTTCGGGAACCGGTATTCCTGGCAATTGGACTTTAAACGCACCAGCAAGGATCCCTACGGTCTTTTCGTTCTTGACAAGCTTCTGTCGCAGGAGCACAGCATCCAGTCTTTACGTCAGCCCATCCACCTGGACCTGCCCGTAGATAGTACCGACCAGCCTGCCCTCTACCTGGGAATTGGCAATACCATTTACTTTGACTCGCTCGACCTAAATCGATTCATTGATTTCGTTTCAGCCGGCAATAATGCTTTACTCGTAGCATCCAGCCCCTCCTTTGTCCTCCTGGATAGCTTACACGCACGAGCCTGCCCCGACTCTTCTTTTTTTGGATTACCGGCTGTCTCCGACTCGTCGGTCATTTTTTCCACGAAGGGCGAGGAGAATGCACATTCCTTCACCTTCCGCAGCCGTCGGTACTACGAATTGATCGATTGGCCTTATTTCCGGGAGGGTAGTATATGCTCCGAACTGTGGGCCGAAATCGTAGAATTGGGTATGATCGAACCCGACTACATCAATTATATCAGCCTTCCCATTGGTAAGGGTATGCTCTACGTGCACACCAGCCCGTTCGCTTTTTCCAACCTGAGTATGAAGCGGGAAACGGGCCTGACCTACATACAAGATGTTTTGGGGCCAACCCTGACCGATACCATTTACTGGGACGAGTACTCCATGACAGCAGAAAGCATCAATCGCCCTTTTCAGACGGGGCGGCGGCAGTATGCTTCCAGTCCCTTGCAGTACGTTTTGCAACAACCGCCCCTGGCCTGGGCCTGGTACCTGCTGCTGGCTGCCGCTGTCGTATTCCTGATTTTCCGCACCCGGAGGCGTCAGCGCATCATACCCGTGCTGGAACCAAACCGGAATACATCCCTGGAATTTCTGGGAACCATCGGTCGCCTGCATTTTCAGCGCAGCGACCACAAAAAACTGGCTCTGGAGGATATGCGCCTATTCCGGCAATACGTCCGGAACCGCTACCGCCTGTCGGCCCGCAAGCTGGATGAAGCCTTCGTTGAGCAGTTGAGCCAGCAAGCCCAGGTACCTCCGGAAGTCATTAAAAAAATAGTATTATTGAATACAAATATCGAGACCTCCTCCTTCGTGTCGGAGAACACCCTGATCGAGTTCCACCGGCAGATCGAATCTTTTTACCAACAATGCCAATAAATGCCGACGCATGTCTTTAGACGAATACAAGGATCCCTCCGAAGCCCCCAAAGATCAACCGGAAGACACCTCCAATAATCCGCCTCCCATACCCGAGGAAACCGAACCCGCCAACCGTTGGGGAGGCAACCAATTGGACCTGACGCCCATTCGGGAGGCCACCGACCGGGTCCGGGATGAGCTGGGAAAGGTGATCATTGGCCAGCGGACATTGATCGATCAACTCCTCGCCGCTATTCTCGCCGACGGCCACGTGTTACTGGAAGGGGTGCCGGGTATCGCCAAAACCCTTACCGCCAAGCTGCTGGCCAAGACCCTCGACGTCGATTTTTCGCGCATTCAGTTTACCCCCGACCTCATGCCGAGCGATGTGGTAGGGACGACCGTCTTCAATATGAAGTCCTCGGAATTCAGCTTCAACGCAGGCCCCGTCTTTTCCAATGTGGTCCTGATCGATGAGATCAACCGCGCACCAGCCAAGACCCAGGCTTCCCTCTTCGAAGTGATGGAGGAACGCCAGGTCACCGTCGACGGAGCTACCTACCCGATGGAGGATCCTTTCTTCGTGATGGCTACCCAAAACCCCATCGAACAGGAAGGCACTTATAAGCTACCCGAAGCCCAGTTGGATCGATTCCTCATCAAGATCAATCTGGAGTACCCCGATCTGTCGGAGGAACAAGAAATCCTCCGGCGATTTCGGTCAGACTTCAGCCTTAAGTTGTCACAGTCCGTTGAGACAGTATTCTCCGTAGCTGACCTTCGGTCGTGCCGTTCCTTGATCGAACGGGTACACATCGAAGACAGCCTCCTCGATTACATTGCACAGATCGTGCATACTACGCGCTCCCACGGCGACTTGTTCCTGGGCGCCTCCCCGCGGGCTTCCCTGGCCATTTTGCGTATGTCGAAGGCCATTGCTGCCATGAACGGTCGCGATTTTGTGACACCCGACGATATCCAGTACGTAGCCTATCCCGTACTTAATCACCGGGTGATCCTGCAGCCGGAACGGGAAATGGAAGGGTACGAAACAGCCGATGTTATTCAATCAATTATTCAGTCGATCGAGGTACCCCGTTAATATGAAGGTGA
>JASBTH010000258.1 GCA_030148525.1 Saprospiraceae bacterium
ACTGCCTGGCGAGCCTGCAGAGCTTGGAGCGCAACCGGTTCGGCGATACGTTCTTTGCAATCTGAAATTGGACACCGCTCGCAGGTCGTATGTACCTCCACGGTTCGTACCTCCGGATCATCCAACCAGCGAAATAAGCGCCGCAGGCGATCATTGACCAGTAACCCCAGCGTTACGCTGGTGGTGCACCCCGGTGCATCGGTACTGGCCTTTGCCATACTAATGCACAGGTACGTATTATTCGTACCATGGTATCTGCTCAGTTGGGCATCGGCGATCGCTGTAATTCCTTCCTGGCGACAGAATCGGTTAATAATCTCTACCGACAGCCATCGTCGACAATAATGCTCCTCCAGTTGATTCGCATGCGGATTATGTAGTTGGGACAAATGCATCTCCTTGGTCATTTCAAACTTTTCCCGATCGGGTTTCGTGAAAAATCGCAAGAAGAAGATCTGGTGAATACCAAAATGACGTGGAAGTAAATTAGCCAACCGTTGCAGGAGCATTTCCTGACTAACCTTGTAGGTTTCCAGGAAGTCGAGGATGGCCTTTGGATCCCATTCGGGCATGGCAGCGATGGCATGAACCTGCTCGATCACGCTATGCTCTTCCATCAAAAGGGCTACGGCAAAGTAAGAAGCCTGGAAATCGTTGAACAACTTCTCGAAGCTTTCCAGTTCGATCATTCTGGTTTCATAGGGGCGTTCGGATAATTCCAATGCCTGGAACCCGATTTCTTTTGCCAACAGCATTAACTCCTGCGGACCACCGACAAACATGGGATGGATATACAGGGTTTTGGCGGAAGCCGCATAGTACGAACGCACTCGCTGCAAAGCCGGTCGCTCACCAAGGGTCGTTTTGTCGACCTTAATGCCGTATTCCTCCTGCAAAATATATTCCAGTCTGGCGGGGTCCGGAATCTGTTGGAGCTGATACGTATCCCGCACCTGGTTGGCAGCGCGCTCGAGATCGGGGAAGTAGTTGTCGTGCAGATCCTGGTACGATCGCAATGCAGCCTTGTAAAAGTCTTCCCCCTGCAATTGGTAGTTCCGCGTGATCTTGATAACTGTGCTGATAAAGGCATTGACTTTCCCGGGTGTGTCGACCAGCAGATTAATGAATTTGGTGAGGTTGATACCGAATTTTTCGAGGGGGAAGATCTTGAGGAAATCGGAATTCAGCAGATCGAAGATCGGACGCATTTTCTTGTCCGGCTCCAGGGATACCAGGTAGTTGTATTCGGTACCCAACGCTTTGGCTAATGCAATGATCTTGTCGGCTTTCGGGTACTTCTTACCCTTCTCAATATTGTGGAGGTAGGAAATGGCCAGGCCGGTCTTATTCGACAGCTGCTGGTAAGACAATCCTTGCTCCTTGCGGAGTTGGGCCACCTTGAGGCCGAAGATCAGTTTTACGGTGTCAATTTCTTTGAGCATGACTGGCGTTTGTACAAAAATAGTAAAATTGATTAGAGAAATTTTCTCTAGTGGTGAAACATGCATAAATTGCGGTCGTTTCATCTTTGAAAATCACTAATCAAATAACACAACCAAAGGCAGATGGACCTCCCTAAACCGAATCCACTCTGTCTCGCAAAAACCATTACTGATGGAAAAATTTGGAATCAAGAATCCTCAAGCGAGCCTTGAAGCTCATGGCATAGAGCAGGTTCGTCATGCCTTTTGGAATTTAAGCCCCGAGGAGCTTGTGGAGCATACCATCAAGCGCGATTTGGGTGTTTTGGCTGATAACGGTGCAGTGTGCATTAGTACAGGAGAATTTACGGGACGATCTCCCAAAGACCGGTTTATTGTAGAAGACGAGCTTACTCGCGATACCGTGGATTGGAACCACATCAACAAGCCAATTGATGGCAAGTATTTTTACCAATTGCGTGAAAAGATTCAACAGTATTTTTCAGGTAAAGACGTATTCGTCCGCGATGCCATCGCTTGTGCCGACCAGGATTACCAAATGCCGTTACGGGTAATCAATGAATATCCCTGGAGCAACCAGTTCGTGTACAATATGTTCCTGCGCCCGACGGAAGAGCAGATCGCTTCTTTTGACCCGGAATGGGTGGTATACAATGCCCCCGGCTTCCTGGCAGACCCGGAAGTAGATGGTACCCGTCAGAAAAACTTTGCCATTGTAAACTTCAGTGAAAAGCAGATCATCATCGGAGGTACCGGCTATACCGGTGAGATCAAGAAGGGTATTTTCTCTGTGCTGAATTACGTGCTGCCCCGCGAGCGCGATGTGCTATCCATGCACTGTTCGGCTAACCAGGGGAAAGGCGGTGATGTGGCCATCTTTTTCGGTCTTTCCGGCACGGGGAAAACGACCCTTTCTGCCGACCCTAACCGCGAACTGATCGGGGACGATGAGCACGGTTGGGCCAAAAATGGTGTCTTCAACTTTGAGGGCGGCTGCTATGCCAAAACCATTGATCTTACCGAGGATAAGGAGCCGGAAATTTTCCGGGCTATCCGCAACCGCGCCATTTTGGAGAATATTGGTTTTCATGAAAACACGCGGGAAGTGGACTATACAGATAGCTCCATTACTCAGAATACCCGGGTCTCGTACCCGATTTACCACATCGATAATGCACTGGTACCTTCAAAAGGAGGGCACCCTACGAATATTTTCTTCCTCACGGCAGATGCTTTCGGGGTACTGCCTCCGATCTCCCGGCTAACCCCGGCACAGGCTATGTACTACTTTATTTCCGGTTATACGGCGAAGGTGGCCGGTACGGAAGAAGGAGTTGTTGATCCGCAAGCCACCTTCTCAGCTTGTTTTGGCTCACCTTTCCT
>JASBTH010000283.1 GCA_030148525.1 Saprospiraceae bacterium
ACTTTCCGCGAAGACCTCTACTTCCGCCTAAATGTATTCCCCATATACAACTTACCTCTGAGGGAACGCAAAGAGGATATTCCACTGCTTATTCACCATTTTCTGAAGAAATACAATGCCCGCTCGGGAAAACAGGTCACCAAGGTCGATGAGAAAATGGTGCAAAAACTCCAGGAATACGAATTCCCGGGAAATATCCGTGAATTGGAAAACCTCGTTGAGCGAGGCGTTATCATCAGTAACGGGGAGGAGTTAGACTTGAAGAGTATCATGCCCGATCTTCGGTCTACGGGGCATGACATGCATTATTTCCCAACCCTCGAGGAAGTCGAACAACAGCATATTCTAGAAGCCCTGCGTCGCTGTCAGGGCCGGATCACCGGAAATAGAGGAGCCGCCAAACTCCTTGGCATGAACGGGAAGACACTTGCTTCCCGTATGCGAAAATGGGGGATCGGCCGAATGGATTTTCTGGAAAAAGATACCGTATAAACGGTTCGTTCTAATGCATTTAACAAAACCCAACCAAACACCTTGGCCCTTTCCCCGTTCTAGAGATGATTTTTTAAGAAATTATTCAATAATAACGTGGAAATCTCTCGACCCAACAAACAAAAAACGATCAGAGATCTGGATAACATTCTGCGGGAAAGCAATGAAAACCCCATAGTCACTACCTTTCTTAGCGATTGGCTGGGTGCCTCCCAGTTGCTGGAATCATTCATGTCCGATCTGAAAGAAGAATACGAAGAAGATCCCATCCGCTTCTACCAAATTCCGGCAGACCACCATACTGAAAAGCTATACAGAAAATTCGGTATCGATGGTTTACCTGCTACTGTCATTTTTGAAGATGGCAAGGTATCGGATCATTTCAAAGGAATCTTATCAAAGAACAAAATCCGTGAACGGATAGACGAACATTTACCCTTGACTTAGTTTACCAAAGTCATCTCAGTATAACACCTGAGCTGACTTCCAGCCCGGTTAACTAGTCTTTTTTGCATTCCAAATAAAATATAACAAATGAAACGCTGGCTATTCAGCGTGTGCGCTGGCTTGTTCGCACTTATGGTACAGGCGCAAAGCGGACGCGTATACGATGATCAACAAATGGATGTCAACAAAAATACCCAATGGTATGATACCCCCTATTTTTGGGTGGGTTTAGTGGTATTTGCAGTGCTCTTTATTTATTGGTTGTATCGGCGCAGCAACCGAAACGCTCAAAATCCGCTCCACCAGTAATGCTGCACGTCGATCCCGACATTAATCAATTTGTACAAGACTGCTTTGAGGAAGCCCTGGCGGGGTATTCTCCGCTGCATGATCACACCATTCATTTACGCCGCAAGTACTTGAAAGATATGACTATGCGAGCCCAACCGATGGTGAATGGTGGTTTTTTTCGAAAAAGTGCCAGAGCCTACCGGGTTGATATTCAGGATCACACCCGAATCAATGAATCCGTTCGGGTTCCCGATCTGCCGCAACGAGTATTGGTAGGTTGGTTTGCCCACGAATTGGGACATGTCATGGATTACCACCAACGCTCCTGGTCGAATCTGATTAAGTTTGGACTGGGTTATTTGCTCTTTCCGACGTTCCGGGTCGGAGCCGAACGCAAAGCGGACCTTTACGCCATTGAATATGGTTTTGCGGAAGCGATAACCGCCACCAAAGAATTCTTGCTCACCGAATCCTCCATCCCCAATTCCTATAAGAACCGCCTCACCCGTTACTACATGACCCCGGAAGAGGTAGAGATTATGGTAAAGAAACGGGAATCAGGGACCATATTTCGGGATCGGATAATCTGAATCACCCTTTTTGTTCCATGAAGTTGAGCAGATCGCGCATATCTTCTGGTTTCATCACCTTCGGAACCTTTACCTGCCCACCTTTTTTCTTCTGCGTTTCCATGAAATCATAGATTACCTGAACCGGAACTTGCCGAAGCCGGACTCCCGACAATGCTTTGTCTCTGGCCACCCCGTAGTTTTTATTTGCTTTGCGCAAAAAACCATCCAGGATTTCTGCCCCTCGTTCGTTGTCAATAGAACCTTCTTCGGTTCCTACCACCCACTGGTGATAGTGATTACCGTCGGAATCTTCCAGGGCTGCTACGGCGTACTCATTGATTGCAACACCTAATTCCTCACCTAAGTGAGCAATACCCTTATTCATCTTTTCTTCCGACAATTGCGAGCCCACCACATTCAGGAAATATTTGGTGCGTCCGGAGATAACGATCTCCATTCGATCAATGTCCGTAAATCGCACCGTATCGCCGATCAGATAGCGCCAGGCTCCGGCGCAAGTACTGATTAGCAGGGCGTAATCCTTATCAGCTTCGACCTCTTCAATGGGCACCACCACCGGATCGTCCAGCAGGTTGCCCTGCCCGTCGAACCCCTGTTCGTCGAATGGGATAAATTCGTAATAAATGCCGTGTTGGAGA
The DNA here is from genome assembly GCA_030148525.1 of Saprospiraceae bacterium. GTDB lineage: Bacteria > Bacteroidota > Bacteroidia > Chitinophagales > Saprospiraceae > DT-110. The sequence goes on from JASBTH010000283.1 coordinate 2,462, forward strand.
GCCATTTCCATCCCCATGGTATCGGGGCGGGCGGTATAGGCAAAGTAGCCTTCGGAAGCCAAATAGGTATCCTGGTAGTGAATTGGTTTAGCCATGAGTGCATCGAAGCTTTCCCGGAAGGGTTCCAGTGCCACACCACCCGATGCATACAGATGCAGGTCGGGCCACAGGTCGTGGATGGTATCCAGCTTATGTGTTTCGACAATTCGCTGGAGCATCTGCAATACCCAGGAGGGAATGCCGGCGATGGCTCCGATATCCCATTCCGGTGCTTTTTCTGCGATAGCCTTTACGCGTTCATCCCAATCGGTGATAGCGGCGATTTCCCGGCCCGGACGGTAAAAGAATTCAAACCATCCGGGAGCCTGGCTGGCATTGATGCCGCTAATCTCTCCTTCGTAGTGTTGCTGATATTTAGTCAGGTTCGATGAGCTTCCCAGCGCCAGAATCTCTTTCTCAAAGAAATCAGGAGGTAAGTCGTAGTTACTGAGGCTTTTGATCTGGGCCAGGCTGACGGTACGGATGGAGTCCAGCATGGCCTGGGTTACCGGAATCCGCTTGGATTCCTGGCCGGTAGTACCTGAGCTCAACGCAAAAAAATCGGGCTTCCCGGGCCAGGTAATATTAGGGTGTTTCTGCTGTTGGTTCCACCACTGGTCGTGCAGTTGGTGATAATCGACAATGGGTACCTCCTCCCGGAACACCTGGCGAATATCGCCAGCCTCCAGTATACCGGCAAAATTATGGTAGGTCCCAAATGCCGTGGCTTCTGCGGTTTTGAGCAACTCTTCAAGGGTTTGAATCTGGTCTTCTTTTGGCGAAAGCCGGGAGGAAAACCGACTGCTTAGTTCAACGGCCGATTTAATCAAATTTCCAATTAATGCCATAGCGATGTTTTGGTGAGCTGTATAACTAGAAACCCCCGGCCTGCTATTTGTTTGTACTACCCTCTCCCATTTTTTAACAAGTATAACGAGCGTGTCATAAAGAATTTGGTACACCCTTCAAAACCCAGTGAAGGCTGGATTAGTGGAACGTTGGCAAGATTGGCCATACACCTATGTTCATCCAATTATAAGACCTGACTACATTCTTGGGGCGTAGTTGTCGGTCCGGAGGACCAACCTCCTGGAAGTCGGTCCTCCGGACCGACACAAAAAAACCGCCGGGCGGGGAAGCTCGGCGGTCTCAGTTGCACTGGGGCGCGAAAAGAAAGTTCACATATGGGTCTTAAGAAAGGGGTAGTCTTGCATGGGTCATTTGGTACATTGGGGTAACCAGAAAGGTGC